>JAAYFV010000126.1 GCA_012728075.1 Tissierellia bacterium | reverse complement strand
CCTCCTCTACCAATCCTTTAATTAATTCATCATCAACTAAATATGGTAAAGTTATATGATCTGTATCCTTAAATTGTTCATTATATTCAATAGCTGTTTTAATAGAGTTTTCATTCCTAGCCCAAGCTCTCCTAGCTACACCTCCCATAACATCCCAAGGTATTGCAGTTTTTAATATATTATCTACTCTTTCACTTCCATCTAGTACCATACCAAAACCACCATTTATGGCTTTTCCTATTCCTACCCCTCCTCCATTGTGTAATGCTACGAGGCTCATACCTCTAGCTGCATTTCCAGCAAAACAATGGGTGGCCATGTCTGCCATTATATTGCTGCCATCTTTTATATTAGCTGTTTCTCTAAAGGGTGAGTCGGTTCCTCCTGTGTCATGATGATCTCTTCCTATCATTACAGGCCCTATTTCTCCATTTCTTACCATTTCATTGAATTTAAGGGCTATTTTTAATCTTCCTAGGGCGTCTTGATATAGTATTCTAGCTTGAGTTCCTACTACTAATTGATTCTTTTCTGCATCTCTTATCCATATATAGTTGTCTCTATCTTGGCCTCTTCTATTGGGATTGATACATTCCATTGCTGCTTTGTCTGTTTTTATTAAGTCTTCATGTTTTCCACTTAAACATACCCATCTAAAGGGTCCATAACCATAATCAAATAACATTGGTCCCATTATGTCTTCTACATAGGATGGGAATATGAATCCTTCTGTTTCATCTATCCCATTTTTAGCTATTTCTTTTACTCCTGCATCGAATACTGCTTTCATGAAACTATTTCCATAGTCAAAGAAGTAAGTGCCTCTGTTTACTAATTCTTTTATTAGCTCAAAATGATGTTTTAAGGATTTATCTACTAGTTTTATGAAGGTTTCTTTGTCTTCTGCTAACATTCTGGTTCTTTCTTCAAAGGTTAGTCCTTGAGGACAGTATCCTCCATCGTAGGGTACATGACAAGAGGTTTGATCTGATAAAAGTTCTATGTGTATATTGTTTTCTACTGCATATTCTAATAGATCTACTATGTTTCCATGGTAAGCAATAGCAATAGGTTCTCCTTTTTTCATATATTCTTCTGCTGTTTTAAATACTTCTTCTAAATCATCTAATACTAAATCTATCCAACCTTGGTCTACTCTGGTTTTAATTCTTGAATAATCTACTTCTGCTATTATTCCAACTCCATTTGCAATTTTTGTAGCTTTTCCTTGAGCGCCACTCATACCTCCTAATCCAGAGCTTACAAACATGTGACCTCTTAGGTCTCCATCTTTTTCTATGCCTAGTTTCATTCTACCTGCGTTTAGTATGGTGTTGTAGGTTCCATGGACAATCCCTTGAGGTCCTATATACATCCAACCTCCTGCTGTCATCTGTCCATAATTAGCTACACCCATGGCTTGGGCTTTGTTCCAATGTTTGTCGTCATCAAACATACCTACCATTAAAGCATTGGTTATGATAACTCTAGGACTGTTAGGTGAGGATTTAAATAGTCCTACAGGATGACCTGAGGCTACAACTAAGGTTTGTTCTTCTGTTAATATCTCTAAATACTTCTTTATCAATCTATACTGCATCCAGTTTTGACAGACTTGTCCTGTTTCTCCATAGGTTACTAATTCATAAGGATATAGGGCTACATCGAAATCTAGATTGTTGTCTATCATTACCTGAAATGCTTTTCCTTCAATGCAATTTCCTTTGTATTCATCTATTGGTCTACCTTTTATTGGCCCTTCTGGTCTGTATCTGTAGCCATATATTCTTCCTCTAGTTAATAGTTCCTTTAAAAATTCTGGAGCTAATGTTTCATGTAATTTTTCTGGTATATATCTTAGGGCGTTTTTTAGAGCAATTTCTGTTTCTCTTTTAGTAAGAGTGAATTCCCTCTTTGGTGCTCTTCTAATTCCTTCTTGAAATTTAGGTTCTGGAGGCAATTCGTCTCCTAATTTAATAGTCATAGCTTTGCTTATTAAATCATTATTTAACACTTAAACTCCCCCTTTATAATAATTTTCCAATTTTTTCTTCTACCTTTTCCAATATAATATTAGATTCAATCATATCTTCACATATATTTATATATTCATACATTATCCTATCTTCTTCTATGGTAGGAACTTTATCTCTAACTATATTATAAGCTATTTCAGTACCTTTTCCTAATTTTTTCTTCCCTCTTAAATCAATACCTTGACAAGCTGCTAAAAGTTCCATAGCTAAAACTTTTCGTGTATTTTCTAATATGCTCTTTGCTTTTCTTGCAGCAATAGTACCCATGGACACATGATCTTCTTGATTTGCTGAAGATGGTATAGAATCTACACTAGCAGGATGAGCTAAAACTTTGTTCTCCGATACTAAAGAAGCTGCAGAATATTGAACTATCATGAATCCTGAATTTAAACCTCCATTTCTAGATAAAAAAGCTGGCAATCCACTCAAAGCTGGATTTACAAGTCTTTCCAATCTTCTTTCTGATACATTTGCTATTTCAGACAATGCAATTCCTAAAAAATCAAAACTTAATGCCATAGGTTGCCCATGAAAATTGCCACCAGAAATTACTTCTTCTGTTTCATCAAATATTAACGGATTATCTGTTGCTGAATTCATCTCAATATTAACTTTTTCCTTTACATAATCTATTGCATCTTTACTAGCTCCATGTATTTGGGGTATACATCGTAAAGAATAAGCATCTTGTACCCTTAATTCTCCCTGCCTCGTAGTCATATTGCTATCTTTCAATAGTTTAAGTAAATTTTTTGAAGTATTCAATTGCCCAATATGTTTCCTTACATCATGCACTTTAATATCATAAGCATCAATTATTCCATTTAGTGCTTCCACAGTTAAAGCTGCAATTATATCAGAAGTTTTGCTTAAATTTATTCCATCATAAAGAGTTAATGCACCAATGGAAGTCATCACCTGAGTGCCATTTATCAATGCTAATCCCTCTTTTGATGTTAATTCCACTGTTGGAATTTCTGCTCTTTTCATAGCTTCAATTCCTTTTAATCGTTTTCCTTGATAATACGCTTCCCCTTCACCTAGCATGACCAATACCATATGGGATAAAGGAGCTAAATCTCCACTAGCACCTAAAGAACCTTTTTCTGGAATTACTGGATGTACTCCTTTGTTTAACATATCTATTAAAGTGTTTAATGTTGATAATCTAATACCAGAGTGTCCTTTAGCTAGCGCATTAGCTCTAAGGAGCATAATTCCTCTTACAATTTCTTCATCTAAAGGATTGCCTACTCCACAAGAATGACTCATAATAAGATTTTTCTGTAAAATTTTAGTTTCCTCTTTAGATATGTTTACATCACTAAACTTTCCAAAACCTGTTGTTATACCATATACTATCTTTTCTTCTTCTACAAATTTATCTACTATTTGTCTAGATCTTTCAATTTTCTTTATTGCTTCATTAGTTAGTTCAACTGTGTAATTATGCCTTACTACATTAATAAAATCTTCTAATGTTAAATTATTACCATTTATTAATACTTTGTTCATGGGCTTCCCTCCTATGATTATTATAATTTTGATTTGATACATTATCTAAATAAAGTGTATAAAAAAGCCACAGATACTATCTGTGGTCATTTATCAATTTATAGGATTTTATTGGAGTATATATCCTCTTGCCCATAATCTCCTCACTTCTCATAAGAACCAATCTATCTAGCAAAAAACTATGATCTATGTTTACATCTTTAAGATATTGCGTTTGATTAAAGGACTTATTCAGTACTACTCTTCTTCCCAATGTAATATGGGGTCTAAAGGGCCTTTTTTCCTTTTTAAAACCTAAAGGTTCTAGACCTTCTTCTATTATATCATATATTTTATTCAATTTGTTAATTTCTCCTTTAAATCCTATCCAAATCACACCATATTGATCTTTTCTTCTGTTAAAATAACCTAATTCATCTAATTTTAAATATATGGAAGAATAATTTTTAGGGACAAGTTCAAGAACCTGCCCTATTAAATCTATTTGGGACTGGTCAATTTCTCCCAAAAACTTTAAAGTCAAATGGAAATTTTCATCCTTAACCCAACTTCCCTTTAAAGCGTTAAGCCTAATATTATTTTGAATACTACGTAAAGTTATTCTCAAATTATAATCAAAATCCAGTGCTACAAAAGCTCTCATAAAGACACCACCACTATTAAATTCTTCTACAGCTTTTTCTCTCTATTAATTGAATTGGTAAATAAGTGTTTTTTTCTTCTATTTTTTCACCTTCTAATTCTTTTATTATCCTTCTAATAGCTACCGCCCCTATATCATAATAAGGTTCCTTTATAGTGGTAATTTCTGGGCGATAAATAGAGGCCATTTTAGTATCCCCATAACCACATATAGATATATCTTCTGGAACTTTTATTTGATTGTCATAAAAATAATTTATAAGCCCTATGGCTATTTCATCCTGACAACAAAAAACAGCAGTTATATTCTTCTCCTTTATAATTTTTTCTAAATCATTACCAATATTATATCCATCTTCTATGGTAAAACCTGCCGCTGATAATATTAACTCATCTTTTTTAAATTTATTTATAATCTCCTTATATCCCTTTATCTTATCCTCTTCTACCGAACCCAATTGGTTTTCGTGGGCTGTTACATACAATATATTCTCATGACCTAATTCCAATAGATATTTTGTCATAATAGCACTTGCCTCATAATTATCTATAGAGACAGAGGGGAGTCCTGAAGCCTTATAAAATTTGTTTAAATATACAAAGGGTATATTAAATCCTTTTATTTCATCTATCACGTCTTTATTAATAGTCTCTGATATCAAAATAATTCCCTCTACTTGCTTGCTTCTTAACAGTTCGGCAAATTTCATCTCCGTATCTGGATTTCCATAGCTACTGGATAATAATATGTCATAATTGTACATTCTGCCAACTTCTTCTATGCCCCGTATCATCTGCGCTACATAGGAGTTACCAATATCTGTTACAATTACACCTATAAGATTAGATTTCTTTGTAACTAGGCTCCTTGCAACTTGATTAGGTTTATAACCTAGCTCATCTATAGCATCTAGTACTTTTCTTCGTACTTCTGGACTTACAGGCTTAGAATTATTTATTACTCTTGAAACTGTAGATATAGATACTCCAGCCAACTTTGCTACATCCTTTATAGTTACTGACATAATAATCCACCTCACATAATGTTTATTTCGAATATCCTTTGATTATATTATATTGAATTAATGTAATATAGTTTTAAACTATATTATAGCTGAAATAACACTACACAAAACCCTAACCATATTATAATCATTATAATCAAACTCTTTCTCTTTTAATGGGACTGAAATATATACGATCCCTTTGATTTCCCCTTCAAACTCCAAAGGAATCACTATTACCGACTGCCAATTAGGAGTGCCTGTTATCAATAAATCCATCTCATCTAGACTGTCCCAATCTATTAAAAATTCTCCTTTTCTATTGGCAATGGCCCTATTTACTATATCTTGATTAATAAAAGGTTTTCTTTCACCCTTCTGATTTAATCTAGATCGAGAAAGTACATCTCCTTGTTCCCCTTTTTTATCAAATAATATCAAACTTGCATATTCTCCTTCTATTGTTTCTACTAATCTACCCAAAAATTCAAGTATTTTTTCCTCTTTATTAATATTACTATTGATTAGTTCTATAATATCTAATAAAGCTAGTATGTTTATTTGATCTTGATTTATATTTCCAGATAAAATGCCTGCTAGTTTGTCAACTCTATTTAATGTGTTTTCCAAATGGGGTTCCCAAACAACTACCTTGTTTCTGCCTTTTTCTTTTGCATTGTATAAAGCTTGATCGGCTTTTTCTATTAGCTCTTCTTTGAATTGACTGTGTTTTGGAAATTGAGATATCCCAATACTTATTGTAATAGGCTCCTCTATATGGGAAACTCTCAATTCTTGTATGTTTATCCTAATCTTTTCTCCTATATCCTTGGCTTCTTTTAAATCAACATTTCTAAGTATTATTATAAACTCTTCTCCACCATATCTAGCTACTATATCCGTTTTTCTAACACTATCTTTAATACATTGTCCTATCCTATTTAACACTTCATCCCCTTTTCTGTGCCCATAAGTATCGTTTATATTTTTAAACCTATCTATATCCAACATGAGTATTGCAAAGTTTTCACTATTTAGCCTAGCTTCATCAAATACTCTATTAAACTGATTTTCAAAATATTTCCTAGTATAGATACCAGTCAATTTATCTATAGTTGATAATATCTTGAGCTTATAGTTTTCTATACTCATATATAATATTTGAGATAAACAGTTAGTTAATCTAAGCCTTTTATTATCAAAACGATTAAATACCCTTCCTGTCTCTAAATATATATATCCTTCAACTTTTTGAGAAGTAATCCAGTTTTTTCTACGACGTTCTATTTCTAAAAAATTATCTTCCCTTTGAATCCCTTTGATTGGAACACAGATTAAAGCCCTAATATCTTTAGAAAGGAATTCCCTATGTAATCCTATAATATTTGCCTCTTTACCATTAGTAATCAATATCCCATCTTCATATCTATTGGCTAAAGATAATAAATTTTCATTAGGAAACCAATACATATCATTATTGTTTAGACTAGCAATAGGTAAATATTTGCTTTTTTCATCATCATAAGCTAATATATATCCTTTTTCAGCTAAAGTTTCCCTCCCAATGTACTTAAGTATTAAATTCAAATTATATTCATAATCTGATGTTAGATTTGATATCAAAGTTTCTATATTAGAAATATCCTTAATATCTCCATAATAATAATTAGATTCTATTATATTGTTAAAATCTTCATCATCCATTATAGCAATCAAAGGTCTATAATCAAAATACTTTTCAATGTTTTGATCTAAATCTATATCCTTTATGTAAATAGAATCCACCTTAATCCCTAATGCTTTTTCAATTGTTTGGGTCATCTTTAGTTTTATATCATCCCCTTTATGACGTTTTATATAGCCTATCTGAAGTTCTCTGTCAGGAATATTCTTAATTAGTCCATAGATTAAATCCAAAGCTTCCAGCAAGTAATTAATGGCTTGATAAGGTTTGCCATATTGTATAGATCTTGATCCTAATATGATATTTGCATATACATCTATATGGGGTAAATCATACTTTCTCATATTCTTCTCTATATCAAGTAGATTTTCTTTACTTAATTTATAATAGCCAATTCCGTATAGTAATATTTTGCTCTTATAATCTAATATGGGAGCTGAATATTTTTCTTTCAGCTTAATATCTTCTTTTAGGATATCTAGTACATATTCATAGTCTCCTTCCAAATAGGGGATTATAGCCATCCGCAATAATCCATCTCTTCTATTATAGCTTAATTTCATAATTTTAAGTTCTTCTCTTAATTCTTCTATGGAATCCTTATCATATACTCCATCTGTCAAGTATCTAATACTTAATTTTCTTACCTTGGACATCATAAATTCTACATTACTAAAATCCTTGCAAGCTTCAATAGCCATATTTGAATATTTTAAAGCTTCTTTCCATCTTCCAAAGGTATAATAAAATTCACTTAAAAAATTATAATAATAGCTAATTACTTCATAGCTATATCCTCTACTATTAGAATATTTCTCCTTTAACATTATATAATAGTTATAACTTTGCTCATATTCTCCAATATATAGATGTATTAGTCCTAAGTTTATATTAGTTAAAAACTCTATATTAGCTTCTTCTATTTCAATAGCTATTGTCCTAGACTCTTCTATGTATTTTTTCCCTTTTTCATAATCATGGGTAATAATATAGGTAGAACCTATATTATTTAAAAATATCATTTTTAAATTTAAAACTCCATATCTATCAACTATATCTAAGCCTTTTTCATAATACTCATTAGCCTTAGCGATTTTACCATGTTGAATAAAAATATTGGCTAAATTATTTATAGGTTTAGTTGAATCGATGAAATTGTTTACCTGCTGGAAACTATGGATACTTTTTTCATAATTATTTATAGCATTATCCATATCTCCTGTATAGTAATGGCTCAATCCTATAATATTATATATATCACCTAGATATATATCTAAACCATTGCTAAAACAAATCTCCAATAATTCCTTCATATTTTCTTTTACTTCTTCAAAATTCCCATTATCTAGCAATATCTTATTATGCAATATAGAAGCTTTTATAAATCCTCCTATATAATTTTCTGCTTTAGATATTTCTATGGACTCCTGAGCTTCTTTTAGTGCTAATTCTATGGAGCTTCTATTTAAAAATATTTCCCCCATTCCTATTTTTGCCATAACTAAATATTCTATCTTATCTAGTTCCTGTCCACATTTAAACAATTCTTTGTATATATTTAATGCCTTTTGGTTTTCCCCTTTTATTGAATAGATTCTCCCAAGATTTTCAAGTATTTTTATCTTATGTTCTGAGTCTAATGTACTTGCAATCTCATAAGCTTCTTCCCATAAAAGGGTCCCCTTGGAGCTATAGGCATTAGCTTCCTCTGCTTCTTTTACTAAATATTCTAGTGCTTTTTCCCTTTGATTTGAAGACATTAAATGATAAGTCAACTCGTCTAATATTGATTTATAATTTTGGGAGTATTTAGATTCTAATATTTTAGCAATTCTTTTGTGAAACATCATCCTTTGTTCTTGAGGAATTTGATGATATATAATACGCTTTAACTGAATATTGCTGATGCTATAACTATAACCCCAATCAGCAACTCTCTCTTCTATTATTCCCATATCAACTAGCTCTTCCAAGTTTTTATCCAATTTTTCTTTATCCATATTCAATATATCTAATAAAGTATTCTTAGATACAGAGCTATCATATATGGATATAATCTCAATAATATCCCTATGTTCCTTTTTCATATAATAAATTTGACTTTTTAAAGCCTCATCTATACTTGATAGAAAATATATGTCCGAATACTTTTTGGTTTTAATTTCCCAATATCCTTCAGCACTTAAGTATAACTCTCCTGTTGCATGCAAATCCTTCATCATATATTCAATATATCTAGGATTACCTTGACTTTCCTTTAGCATAACTGCAGAAAATTTTAAAGGCTTATAACTTATTCCTAATATATATTGAATAAATTCCCCTATTTCTGATAAATCTAAATTAGTCATGTTTATTTGTTCTACATCGCCATGATTACTCCATTGCCTAATAATATCTTCCTTGACATAATCTTTAGATATCTTATTTTCATTGATAGCTAGTATAAGTACTACTCTCCCTTTATCTAAAGACTTGAATATATAATCTAATAGAAATAGAAGCTGTGGATCTCCATTATCTACACTATCTATAATCAAATATATAGGTTTATCTTTAGAAAGCTCCTCTAAATAACTAGCTATCCTATCGTATAATCGTAATCTCTCCCTATCTTCACCTAAATTATAATGATAATCTATATCCAACATATATTTTAGTTCAGGTAAAACCCTAGCCAATTCCTTACCAAATTTGCTCATTATATGAGTAGGAGTATCCTTAATGGTTTGGCGCAACAGATTTTCTATAGCTTTTAAAGGTGTATTGCCAGTATGAAGCACCTCAGTAAAATAAACATTTCTACCTCTCATCTTTAACAGATAACTTATTTCCTTTAAGAATCTAGTTTTACCTAATCCAGTATCTCCTTTTACTAGTATCATCTTACCATTAAGTTTATTGTCAAATATATTATCATCTATGGATAATATGGCATTTATTTCCTTTTCTCTTCCAACTATCTTGGTCTTGAAATTTAGCGTCCCTCTTTCTTCAACCAAATCATATTTATAGTTCATAGAAAACAAAGTATTAATATCATATATAAGTTCTCTTAAGGAACGTTTCCTTATAGCAGGATCTTTTTTTGTAAAATCCGCTATAACACTGCTTAAAAGTTTTTTCTGTTCATAGCCTAATGGGAAATGCTCCATATAGCTTATATCATTATTATCAAAATTATAGAAATCTTCTGTTAAAAGGTATGCTATTATCATTCCTAAAGAATACTTGTCTGCTTCTTTGTCGATTATATCATCATGCTCTAGCAATACTTCAGGAGCTATAAAATATCTAGTCAAATCATCATAATATCTATTTATAGTCCGCTCATTTATTGTTGCCAAATCCATCAGTTTTATACTATTATCTTCCAAGACATATATATGTGAAGGACTTAAATATTTATACACTAATCCTCTATAATGTATAAAATCTAAAACTGTACATAACTGTAATATTATATATAATCTATCCTCTAAACTCAAATCCATATACACTTCATCCAGGCTTGGTGCAGAAATATATTCCGTAGTTAAATAGTATTGTTTTATATCAACCTTTTTTCTATCTATTGTTTTTATTATGTCAAACTGGTTGGCAGTTAATAGGTATCTATGTTTTACATTGGATAGGGCAATAAAATTTTCGATAAAATATGAAATTACATCTGCTTGTCTTTCAGTATTATATAACTTCATAAACAACTTTTTATCATCATCCCAAAAATCTGTAACCCTATATAAACTACTATATAAGGAGTCTTCTAAAATTTCATCTACCCTGTACCTATTATCAATTAATTTCATAATTATTCCCCTTTATATCATACTCCCAACAAAAATTAGTTCTGATTCATTGCATTATATAAAGACTCAAGTCCTTCCTTTAAAGCCTCTTTTTCCTCTTCAGATAGCCCCTCTAATTTTGATTCTAAAAATCTAATCCTCTCTTCTAACACTTTTTCTACAATTTCATATCCAACAGGTAAGACCTCAATTCTTACAACCCTTTTGTCCTTTTGATCTTTCTTCCTTACTACTAACTTATTATTTTCCATACGATCTATTAAATCAGTAATGGTACTACATGCTAATCCCATCTTTTGACTTAATTCCCCAATGGTTAAGTCTCCATTATGAATAAGTATTTGCAACGCAGTAAACTGGGGTATGGTAATATTAAAATCCTTCAATATCTCTCTACCCTTTAATCTTATGATGTAGTCAACCTTTCTTAAGTATCTCTCAATGTTAGCTACATGATTCCTTGTATTTTTTTCTTTCAAATTATTCTCCTCCAAACCAATTATCTTAATTAATAAACTTAAAATACAAAACATTATCTTCTAATTAAGGTACAAATATATTAAACTGATTGGACACCACTTCAAAAACTGCAGGCAATACACCTCCATATTCTCCATCAATATCTATGGTAATTTCCTCTTCTGTAGTTACTTTAAGCTTTTTTGTCTTAAAATATGTAACATTTGGATGATTTACATGTTCTCCTTTAAATATATTTATAAATATTTGAGCTAAATCCCCTACTTCTGATTTTTTGATTATTACTACATCTAAGTATCCATCGGATACACTAGCATCAGGAGCTAGATGTTTAAAACCACCTATTGCAGCACTATTAGATATTAAAAACAGCAGAATATCCTCTTCCTCATTATACTCCTCTGACTCAAAACGTACTCTAAAAGGTTGAAACTTTTGTTTTGGTATTTCTTTTACCCCTTCAATATAATATGCCATCCTACCTAATAAAGCCTTAGCTTCTGGTTGTACTTGATAGCCTACATTTGTTAAAAGTCCACAGGCAGCTACATTGACAAAGTATTCATCGTTTACCCTACCTAAGTCTACACCCTTAATATTTTCTTTTTTTATCATCTCAAAAAACTCATCCATATTTTTAGGCAATCCCATGTGGTTAGCAAAATCATTTACCGTACCTGCTGAAAGAATAGCTACAGGAATTTTCCTATCACTCATAGCTATCCCTTTGGCTACTTCGTTTACAGTACCATCCCCACCACAAGCTATGATAAAGTCCCAATCCTCCTTACAACTCCTCATAGTCTCCAACATTGCATCATCTTTATTCTTTGTATTGAATTTAGCTACTGTATACCCTTCATTAATTAGCAAGCTTATCAAATAATCTATTCTTCTTTGGATTATCTGTCTCCCAGAAGATGGATTACATATAACTTTTACTTTATTCATCAACATCAACCTTTCACAGCTATTAAATATGAAATACTTTTTTGCATACATCTGGGCAATCTGTAATGATACCATCCACTTTAAAGGATTGCATCAATTCTATCTCTTCTTCTATATTGACAGTAAAAGTATTTACTTTAATACCATTTTTTTGACTTTTAAGAACTACTCCTTCATTTATGGTCAAGTACAAGGGATGTATATAGGATGCCCCTACTTTTTTTGCATATTCCCAAGGTTCTATCATTCCTGCTATATATAGTATACCAATCTTAAATTGTTTATCAATATTTTTAATATGATTAAGGCTATAATGATTAAAAGAAGAAATAATAGTATGTTCTACTAGATTAAAAGCCTTAACTAGTTCAATAAGATCCTCTTCTATTCCATCATAAAATATAGGTCCATTTTTAAGTTCAATATTCAACAATATATTTTCCTTCTTCACAAATTCCAATACTTCCTCTAATAAAGGAATTTTTTCCCCGCGAAACTCTTCAGAAAACCAACTACCCCCATCTAAACTATTTATCTCCTCCAGAGTCAAATCCTTAATATACCCCTTGCCATTAGTAGTCCTATCTACCCTTTCATCATGACAAACTATTAAATGGCCATCTTTGCTTTTATGAATATCTATTTCAATTCCATCAGCACCCATTTCAATAGCCTTCTTATAAGCTGCAAAAGTATTTTCTGGAGCATATTGAGATGCACCTCTATGCCCATAAATTATTGGTCTATTCATAAATTTTAACACTCCTTTTATATATAATTCACCAAATAATACAAATACCCTCTTTTTTCTTATATATCTCCTTTACAAAACTAATATTGGCTTTAATTTTAAATATAGAATACCCTAAGCTATAAGTTTAAAACAATCCTATACCAGTATATATAATAAGTAAATAAAATCTTAAAATATTTTATAATTTTATATAAGTAGGGATCCTTTATTTAATACTAAATTATGAATTTTTTACTTTTAATTAACTTTTGCTCTTTAATATAAATTATTTTCTATTATAATAGAAACTATAGATATTATTTTGAGTGTCGAAATACTTTTAATTAGGAGGTCCTTATGAAAGCTTTTAGAACCCTTAAAGATTTTTTTAAAGAACATAAATTAAACTATTTTTTTGGGATTATATGGTTGATATTAATAGATGCAGTGCAACTCCTAGTTCCCCAAATCCTTAGAGACGTTACCAATCTCCTTCAGCAAGGGCTATTGACTTTTCAAATATTGATAAAATACTGTATACTTATACTACTAACAGGCTTGATAATTGCCATAGGTAGATACTTTTGGCGGATATATATATTTGGAAATTCTAGAAAGCTTGAATATCACCTAAGGGATATGTTGTTTAATCATCTACTTACTTTATCACCAAACTATTATAATACTCATAGTACAGGGGACTTAATGGCTCATGCTACAAATGATATAGATGCTGTAAGAGCTTCATTAGGTCAAGGAATTATTATGTTCGTAGATGCAATATTTTTAACTACATTATCTGTAATAATGATGATTAAGACCACTAACTTAAAATTAACCATAATAGCTCTATTTACTTTACCATTTATTACTATAGCAGTAGGAAAGTTTGGAAAAATTATACACAAACGTTTCCGATCGGTTCAAGAAGCTTTCTCCAATTTTACAGATACTACTAGGGAGAATTTTTCAGGAATTCGAGTTATAAAATCCTTCGTACAAGAGGAGTTAGCTTTGGAAGAATTTAGTTCTGCTAATAAAAATAATTTAGAGAAAAATATGGAATTAGTAAAAGTTTCCGGTATATTTCATCCCTTAATACAATTTGTAGCATCCCTTAGTTTTTTAGTAGTAATAGTATATGGTAGCAAATTAGTAATATTAGATACCATATCCTTAGGAGATTTCATTGCCTTTAACAACTATTTAAGCCTACTAATATGGCCTATGATGGCTATAGGTTTTGTCATCAACATAATCCAGAGGGGTATAGCATCTATGGAAAGAATAAATGCTATATTAGAGGAAAAACCTGAAATAGTAGATTCCCATGATGCAGTACCCTTGACAAATGTCAAAGGAAAAATTGAATTTAAAAATGTATACTTTAAATATCCTAACAGTCAATCCTATGTCCTAGAAGATATAAATTTTACCATTGAAGAAGGAAATACTTTGGCCATCGTTGGAAGAACTGGTAGTGGTAAAACCACTATAGTTAATTTGTTATTGAGACTTTATGAAACAGATAAAGGCACTATTTTATTAGATGATATCGATATAAAGAATATTCAAATAAAATCCTTAAGAGATAATATTAGCTATGTACCCCAAGATAATTTCCTATTTTCATCATCTATAAAAGATAATATTGGATTTGCCTTTGATGAAAAAATCCCCGATGAACAAATAATATCTGCTGCTAAAGTAGCTGAAGTATACGATAATATTATTGAATTTCCCAATGGATTCGATACCATATTAGGTGAAAGAGGTGTCACCTTATCTGGGGGGCAAAAACAAAGGATTGCTATAGCTCGAGCAATAGCAAAGGATGGACCAATTTTAATATTAGATGATAGTCTATCTAGCGTAGATACCGAAACAGAAGAGAAAATCCTTAATAATCTAGAAAATATGATGGGAGAAAAAACTATTATAATAATTAGCCATAGAATATCTACGGTTAAAAATGCAGATCAAATTATAGTGCTAGATAATGGAAAAATTATAGAACGAGGAAATCATGAGTCCCTATTAAAAATAGACGGATTATATAGATATCTATATGAAAAGCAATTATTAGAAGAAAAAGTATATGGGGAGGATTAATATGAGTAAACACTATAATAACGATGAAATTCTTGGTAAAGCATATGATTCAAGATTAATGAGACGATTATTAACATATGCTAAACCCTATTGGCATTATTTGATTATTACTATAATACTTATGATGATAATCACTGGATTGGAACTTCTAAGACCTTATCTTTTAAAAATTACTATAGATGATTATATAAATGGATACAAAAAACCTATGTATGAAGTTGATGTATCAGAACCTATAGATGGTACAATATTAAATGACAAAAAATACATAAGATTAGATAGCTTAAGTGATAAAGATATAGACAGACTATCCAACAATCCTAAAAAGGTATTGGTTAAAAAAGATAATAAATATCTTCTAGTCAATTATGGTGAAAAAGATTATTCCCAAGGTCTTCTCCTATCAAAAGATGATTATGTAAGTTTCACAGAACAGGATATAAATGGAATTACAAAAATAGGGATACTATTCCTTATAGCCATCATAATAGCTTTTGTATTAAATTATATACAAGTATATATATTAAATTATACTAGCCAAAGGATTGTATTTAATATTAGACAAGATCTATATAGCCATATTCAATCCCTATCCATATCCTATTTTGATAAAAATCCTGTAGGTAGATTGGTAACTAGAGTAACTAACGATACAGAAACTTTAAATGAGATGTATACTGAAGTTTTGGTTAATCTATTTAAAGATATATTTATACTAGCGGGAATAATAATAGTAATGCTTAAAATGAACTTTAAATTAGCCTTAATTTCTTTTTCCTTAATACCATTAATACTTATAGCGTCTATAATATTTAGAAATAAAATTAGAGAGGTATATAGATTAGGTAGAATACAATTAGCTAAAATAAACTCTACATTAAATGAAAATATAACTGGGATGAAAACTATTCAAATATTTAAAAAGGAAGAGAAGATATCTAAACACTTTGATGAAATTAATACTGCTTATTTAAATACAGCAAAGAAACAGGTCAATATACATGCTGTCTTTAGGCCATCTATTGAAGTAATTCGGTCCTTAGGTCTAGCTATTTTAATATACTATGGTAGCGGGCAAGTTATCTCTGGATATATTGAATTTGGAGTTTTATACGCCTTTATTGACTATCTCCAGAAATTTTTCCAACCAATAATGGATCTAACTGAAAAATATAATATTCTTCAAGCTGCCATGGCTTCAAGTGAAAGAATATTTATGATTTTAGATGAAAAGGATAAAATAGAAAACACAAATAACCCAGTACCTATCAATAACCTGAAAGGTAAAATAGAGTTTAAAAACGTTTGGTTTGCTTATGAAGGGGAAAATTGGGTATTAAAAGACGTAAGTTTTACAATTGAACCTGGGGAAGTAGTTGCCTTTGTAGGAGCTACTGGTGCAGGAAAATCTTCTATTATAAATTTAATAACCCGATTTTACGATATACAAAAAGGTGAAATATTGATAGATGGAATAAATATTAAAGAATATGATAAGTACGAACTAAGAAGACATATTGGCGTAGTACTTCAAGATGTATTTCTATTTACAGGTACTATCAAAGATAATATTAGATTAAGTAATTATAATATTTCCGATGAAGAAATAAAGAAGATAGCCAGATATGTCAATGCTCACCATTTCATAGAAAAACTACCTAAACAATACGACGAACCAGTAATGGAAAGGGGAGCTACTTTATCTGCAGGAGAAAGACAACTATTAGCTTTTGCTAGAACCCTAGCTTTTAATCCAAGTATTTTAATATTAGACGAAGCCACATCTAGTATCGATACTGAAACAGAATTACTAATTCAAGATGCTCTTGGAAAATTGATCCATGGAAGAACTACTATTGCCGTAGCCCATAGACTATCTACTATTCAAAATTCTGATAAAATAATAGTTCTAAAAAACGGAGTAATTAAAGAAATGGGAAATCACCAAGAGCTTTTGGAAAATGAAGGAATTTACTATGATCTTTATAAACTTCAATATAAAGAATCTTTTTACGAAGCTTAAGCTCTTTACTTAATTGAATTTTTAGAGTAAAATAGTCTAAATTGATAAAACAGAGGTGTTGTAAATGTACGACTTTCATGTCCATAGTGATTTTTCAATGGATTGCAAATATTTAATGGAAGAAATGGTAAAAGGAGCCATAAAAAACAATATGAAAAGTATTTGTTTTACAGATCATGTTGATTATGATGTTACTGTAAACAAAATAGATATTGATTTTAGAACCCATGACTATTTTAAAAAAGTAAAACAAGTTAAATACAAATATAAAGATCATATTGAAATACTAGCAGGAGTTGAAATTGGAATGCAACCTCATCTCAACAAAAGATATGATAAGCTTATAAGCAACAACCCATTCGATTTCGTATTGATGAGTATTCATTCTATTGAGGGAAAGGATATACATTTTGACAAATTTACTCATAATAAAAAACCAATAGATGCATTAATAGAGTATTATGAATATCTATACCAATGTGTTGAATCCTTTGACAACTTCGATATACTAGGTCACATAGACTATATTGATAGATACTTTGAAGATGATTCTTCGTTACCAGATTTTGATGAATATGAATTTATAGTAAGAAAAATATTAAATCTAATAATTGAAAAAGGTAAAGGCATAGAAATTAATACTGCTGGCAAAAAATATGGTTTAGAATATTACCATCCCAAAGTGGAAATATTAAATTTGTATAAAGCTCTAGGAGGAGAAATATTGACAATTGGCTCTGATGCCCACAGTCCTGAGTTTATAGGATATGATTACAAATTTGCAGAAAAATTATTAAGGGATGTGGGATTTAAGTATATTTATATATATAAAGAAAGAAAAAAATATCCTATACATATAGCTTAAATCCTCTTTCTTTCAATAGAATGCAATTGTTCCTCGTTGCAAATTGGACATCTATATAGATGAACACATTCATCCCTTCTTGCTCCATCTACTAGATGAGTTATATCATCTAATAGATAAGGGCTATAATCATCCATATAGTTTACCACTGGCCCATTGTCCACCATAGTAGCATTGCAATTTATACAATTATAGTCCACCTTATATAATCCATTGCAAACTGGGCATATGGTTCTCATATTCAGTCATCTCCTTCAATTAATTCATCAATATCTATCATCACCTTTAAAGATCATAAATATACAAAAACCCTCAGGTTTAACCTAAGGGTTTTCTATTACCGCAGTGCCGTTCTCCCAATTAATTCACACCCGCCTCTTACAAGGTGGGTGCCCTGTCAACAGCTTTGAACTTCCATTTAAGGCCTGTTCTACACTGCTGAACTCGAACTCCCGTGTTTTCTATGTCGGTTGAATTATTTGGGTTAACGAACACCGCAGAAATACTTCTCATCAATATTATAACCTTTATTTATATATTATTCAAGTAACCACCTAAAGTTTTAAAAAGTAATTTTTAACAAGCAATAATACTATCTAATTCATCTTCTCCAATAGATTCCTTCTCCAATAATCTTCCTGCAATCTTTTCCAAATAATATATATTCTCTTCTAATATTTCCATAGTTTCCCTATATAGATTGTCCAATAACTCTTTTGTTCTTTCCATCAAAGATATGTCCGTATTTAAGTTACTATTTAATATTACATCATAACTCACTAATCCTACCTTATTATCCATACCATAAGAACCTATCATAGATAAGGTCATTTCAGTTGCCTTTTGAAGATCAGAAGAAGCCCCTGTCGTAATATTTTCCTTTCCAAATATCAATTCCTCTGCTGCTCTTCCTCCAAGTGCTATCTTAATATTAGTTATTATATCCTTTTTAGTCTGATACATCCTATCAGGGGGTAGATTCAAGCTAAATCCTCCCATACCCTTTGTGCTTGGAATAATGCTTACCTTGGTCACTCTATTAACATTTGATACTTTTTTCGCCACTAGAGCATGTCCTGCTTCATGAAATGCTGTAATCTTTTTATCTTCAAAGGATATACTGCTTTTATCCCTTTTTTCTTCTCCAACTAATATGGTATAGTATGCTTTATCTATATGTTCCATGGTAATAAATTTATCCCTTCTTTTAGCTGCTAGCATAGCAGACTCATTCATCAGATTTTCTAATTTAGCTCCACTAAAATAAATAGTCTCTAAAGCTACTTTTTTTAAATCCACATCCTTTGATAAAGGTTTGTTTCGACTATGAAGTTTTAATATATCATGTCTTGCCTTTACATCTGGAAGTCCCACTTCTATCTGCCTATCAAATCTTCCAGGTCTTAATAATGCATCATCAAGAGTATCTATCCTATTGGTGGCAGCCATCACTATTATACCTTCATTTCCTTTAAATCCTGACATTTCCGTTAACAACGCATTTAGTGTTCTATCCCCTTCTTCACTGCTTCCATGACCATTACCACCTGTACGTTTTTTCCCTAATGCATCAATTTCGTCTATAAATATTACACTTTTCCCATGTTCTTTTGCCTTTTTAAATAACTCCCTTATTCTACTTGCACCAAGTCCAGCATAAACTTGTACAAAATCCGAACCAGAAACTGGATAAAAAGGAACTTTTGCCTCTCCAGCTACTGCTTTAGCTAATAAAGTTTTCCCTGTACCTGGAGGCCCATATAATAATACCCCTTTTGGTAATCTGGCACCATATTTTATATACTTTTCTGGATCTCTTATAAAATCCACTAACTCCTTCAACGATTCCTTAGCTTCTTCATTTCCTGCTACATCATTAAAAGTAATTATATCTGATAAATTATTCTCAGTATCCATCTCTAGCATATAAGCCATTTCTTTTTCTATTTGTTTAGAACCATTTTTATTCATTATATAAGCTAATAGCCCTATTGGTACCAAAAATAGTATAAGACCAATTGCTTGACTTAATACATCTCTTTCCCCATCTTCTATTACTTTTACATCATGTAATAGTAGATATTCTTTAAAATCTTCCCTTCGAGGATTATCTATGATAAATTTCTTTTCATCACTAAATTTCCCTATAAGTTGAGATTTATCATTTAGTTTTATCTCTGAAATATAACCTTTCTCTACATAGTTTAAAAAAGATTTATACGAAATTTCATTATATACATTATCGTTATCTCCATAGTAGTATATTACTATAGATATTAATAACGTGGATATAACCAAAGTTATTAATAATTTCATTTTTTTGTTTATTTTCATATTAAATCTCCTTCCGGTTTACATAATACTATTAAAATTATAACATCTCCTATCCTCCATGTCTATTTCAAATTTTTCCAGAAAAATAAGAGGTGCCTAAAGCAGCCTCTTATTTACCTAGTATATAAAGTATTTTATCTAATTTTTCTAATTGCTCTTCGTTAAGCAAAGGCCTAATATTGTTTAGCTTTTCAAATATCTCTTCATATTCCTCCTTTGTCATCTCTTTTTCCATATTTTTATTCACATTAATTATCTCAAAGAATATCTCCTCTTCTGATTTGTCAGCGTAAGCATCCCTAAGAGTCTCTATTTTCTCCACCTGTTCTTCACTTGGATTAAAATGTTGAAATTGTTCCATAACTTTTTTTATATCTTCTTCCTTGCTCACATTAACACCTCCCATACATTCTAGTCTAATCTATGTCTTTTGGTTAAATTATATTACCAAATTAATTTGGAACTTTTATTGAAACCATTGCATAAAATAAAATAGTATATATTTAAATATGGAGGTAAAAATATGGATATTGGAATAATACTTTTATTACTCCTCTTGTTCTACAAAAGGAAAGAAAAAACTTCAAATATCTTCACTACTGAAGGAGAAAACATATCCTACGAATTTGAAAATAAGACTAAAAGTTTAAATATCCCTTATACTAAAGAGAAGATAAATATACTGAAAAATATTGGTATTTACTTTCCAGAAGAACTCATACCCCTTTTAAACAAATCTATATTCATTACTGAAAAAATCATAAAACTATTTGAAACCATGGAATTTATAAATATATCTAATATTTCCTACATAGATAAACCTATCCCAGTAGAAAATAATAAAGAAAGATTAAGCTACATAATAAATACTATACAAAAGGAATTCCCAAAAGAAAATACACAAAATATAGGTACTATTTTAGATATAATAATAAATATGGATAAGTATAAAGCTATATTTAGTAGCTTAAACACTATTACTTCTAATCCTGATAATCTAAAAGATCCAAACCAAATATTACATTTATTAGAACCCTTATTAGAAGGCGTAGATGAAAAAGAAAAAGACAAAATAAGGGAAATGGCTAAAATATTGGGATTAATGAATAATTTAGAAAACACTAAAAAAGTTGAATTAAATAACAAATAGACAATAATAGTAAACTACCCCTGTAATGAGGGTAGTTTACTATTATTTATTTTATATATTGGATTAGTTTTTTTATATCCCAGGGTAGACCTGCCTTAAATTCCATCAATTCCTTACTTCTTGGTAATCTTAGTTTTAGGTAATAAGAATGTAATGCCTGCCTATCTATGTATTCACTAGGTTCATAGTACAATGTGTCTCCAATAATTGGATGGCCTATATGGTTTAAATGAACTCTTATTTGATGAGATCTACCAGTTATTAATTGTATATCCAATAAAGTGGCATTCCTATATCTTTCTATTACTTTATATCTAGTTATAGCTTCTTTACCTTTTTCGGTAACAATTCTTTTTATACTGTCTTCTTTTTCCTTTCCAATAGGCAAATCTATAATATTCTCATCTTCTTCAATAATGCCTGCAACCACAGCCATGTACCTTTTTTCTACTTGGTTTTGTTCAAATTGGAGAGCCACTTGTTGATGAGCAAAAGAGGATTTTGCTACTATCAATATACCTGATGTATTCATATCCAATCTGTTTACAAATCTAATCTTCCTCTTAATTCCCTTATTATGATAGTAGTAAGCTATGCCATTAGAAAGAGTATTTTGTTGATGACTTTTTGTAGGATGTACTACCACGAAAGGAGGTTTATTAAGAATAAGTAAATCCATATCCTCATATATAATATCTATAGGTACAGGTTCTATAGGGATATCTTCATCTTCCTCCTTAAGGATTAGAGATACTATGTCCCCTAATTGAAGAACTGTATCTTTTCTCTGAAAAATTCCATTTACCAATATGCTCTTATCCCTATATAATTTTCTAAACAATCTATTAGATATATTATTACTATAGATAAATTCCTCTAATGTTTTACCAGAATCTTTAACATTTAAAAATATTAAGTCTTCACTTTCATTCAATAAATCCATTTGTACCTCCAAATTTCATATATTTTATTATATAATATAACTACAAACAATTATATCAAATATATAGTTTTTTTAAACCATGTATAGTTTGGAGGGGAGTTTTTTTGACAGATAATAAACCAAGGATTATTAATGTTATTGCTAATAATAATCCTGAATCACAAAAAACATATAGATTGCTAGTAGATAAATTAACTTTAAAAGGATTTGTCCTTCCGGAAAAATTCGATAACAATGCAGAACTTAATATATGTATTGGCGGAGATGGTGCTTTTCTAAGAACAGTTCATCGTCATAAATTTACAAATATACCCTTTGTAGGAATAAATACTGGTCATCTAGGTTTTTTCCAGGAAATATTGCCAGAAAATATCGATATTTTTATAGAAAAATATATGCAAAATAATTATGTAATAGAAAAGATTTTTTTAGTTAAAGCTGACATATGTACTAAGGATAGCTGCTTTCAATTATACGGAGTAAATGAAATCGTAGTAAAAGGTATCCATTCTAAAGTAGTACATTTAGAAGTGTTTATAGATGGAAACCATTTAGAGAAGTTTTGTGGAGATGGAATGATTATATCTACCCCTGTTGGAAGTACAGCATATAATTTCTCTAGTGGAGGTAGTATTATATATCCATCTTTAAAAACTTTACAATTAACTCCCCTATCTCCTATTAGTTCTAGAGCTTATCGTTCTTTAACTAATAGTGCTGTCATACCAGGGGAATTAAAGATAACTATAAGACCAGAATATAGATATGAAAACTCCATATTAGTTATAGTAGATGGAATTGAACATCGATATGATAATATTACAGAAATCAACTTTACAATACCAGAAAAGACCATTTCTAGGCTAAACTTCGATAGAAATATGTATTGGAATAATTTAAAAAGTAAGTTTTTATAATAGATATAATAAAAACCCTACCCTAGTAAGTAAAGGGCAGGGTTTTTGTTTTTTTATATCAGTCTATCCATCTCATCCACTAATTGAGCAAATAATTTTAACGCATTATCTACCGGTTCTACTGTGGTCATATCTACTCCTGCAGTTTTTAGTACATTAATTGGATAATCAGAACTACCACTCTTTAAGAAATTGATGTATCTTTCCACTGCTGAATCTCCCTCTTCCAATATCTGCTGTGCTAAAGAGACAGCAGCAGAAAATCCTGTAGCATATTGGAATACATAATAGTTATAATAAAAATGTGGTATTCTAGCCCATTCAATGGCTATTTCATCATCTATTACTACATCTGGCCCATAGTACTTTTCATTTAATTTCTTATAGATATCTGACAGATAATCAGCTGTTAAGGATCCTCCCTTTTCCACATATTCATATATAATTTTTTCAAATTCTGCAAACATAGTTTGTCTATATACTGTTGTTCTAAACTGTTCCAGATAGTGATTAAGTAAGTATAATCTGTTGCCTTTATCATCTGCTTTTTTTAGCATATGATCTAATAATAGTGCCTCATTAGCTGTAGAAGCTACTTCCGCAACAAATATACTATATCCTCCATATATAAAAGGTTGGTTTTTTCTTGAAAAATAGGAGTGAACTGAATGTCCCATCTCGTGGGCTACTGTAAATACCGAGTCCAAAGTATTGTGATAGTTAGTCAATATATAAGGCTTTGAATCATAGGCTCCTCCTGAATAAGCCCCAGATCGTTTCCCTGGATTTTCGTATACATCTATCCATCGATTTTCAAATCCTTCTTTAACCACATTTAAGTACTCATCTTTTAATGGATGTAATCCTTCCAATATTAGTTGCTTACCTTCTTTATACGGTATATTAAATTCTATATCTTTTACTATTGGAGTATATAAATCATACATATGAAGCTCATCTACTCCTAAAGCCCTCTTTCTTACATCCATATACTTGTACATACTGTCTAAATTATTATGGACGGACTTTATCAAATTTTCGTAGACAGAAACAGGTATATTGTTTCTATCTAAAGATGCCTCCATACTAGAATTATAGTTTCTTACCCTTGCATTGAATATGTTTTTCTTTATATTCCCACTTAAAGTTTGAGCATAGGTATTTTTAAATCCTTCGTAAGTATGATATAGGCCTTCAAAAGCTGCCTTTCTCACTTTTCTATCTTTACTCTCCATAAGGGGGATAAAATTACCTTGTGTAATCTCCACCTCATTGCCCTCTTCGTCCTCTATAGTTGGAAACTTAATATCTGCATTATTTAACATAGAATATATCTGTTGAGGTACATTAGCTATCTCCCCCATTTGTGCCAATAGATTTTCCTCCCTAACTGACAACACATGGGCCTTTTGTCTTAATATATCATCTAAATGATGTCTATAAAGCTTTAACTCTTCCTTTTCCTCATAATAACTTTTCAATGTTTCCTCATCAATTTGTAGTATTTCTGGTACTACAAAAGAAGTTTTTTCCTCTACTTGAACATAAGCTCCTAGAGCCTTATCAGCTAAAGCTTGATTTTCTCCAATCCTAGTATCCTCATCTAATTTCATACTAGCATAAGAATATACCTTGGATATAAGTCTATATATTTCATCCCTATCCTTTAATGCATTTAACAAGATTTCACTTGACTCTCCAATTCTACCTTTATAGTTTAGATATTCATCAGCTTTTTTCAGTGCAACTTTTAAATCCTCTTCCCATTCCTTTTTATCTTTATACATAGATTGTAAATCCCAAGTATATTCCATAGGAATATCTTTTCTTTCTTTAAAAACCTTTCTTTCATTTGCCATAATAAAACTCCTTTCTGTATTTTTAAATACTGTTTAAAGCTTCTATAATTATATTTCTTGCTATGGGTGCCGCAGATTTTCCACCAGTTGTACCATCTTCTTCTAGTACAACAGCTATAGCAATTTTAGGATCCTCCGCTGGAGCAAATCCTATAAACCAAGCATGGGTTTTACCTGAAGGATTTTCTGCAGTACCAGTTTTCCCAGCAACCCTTACATTTTTTATGCTTGCATTAGTACCAGTACCTCTTTTAATTACTTCTACCATCATATTTTTAACTTCGTTGGCAACAAATATATCCGTTCCTTTAGATAAAACTTGAGGGTGATTTGTACTTACTATTCTTCCTTCTGGAGAAATAATTTCTTTTACTAATATAGGCTTCATAATTTCTCCTTTATTTGCAATACCTGAAGCTATCATCGCCATATTTAGAGGAGTAACCAGTACTTTACCTTGTCCAATACTTGCAGCAGCAATATCCGTTTTACCTATATTCCCTTTGTAGGGGAATGTGGATTTAGCTGTAGGCAAATCGAAAGGTATAGGACTATTTATCATAAATCTGTCTGCTACTTCTCCTATTTTATCCTTACCTATTTGAACACCCTTCTCTGCAAAATAGCTATTACAAGACCTTACCAAAGCTTCTTCTAAATTTACTTTCCCATGAGCCTTTTCCCCATAATCCTTAAGCACATATCCATCTATTTTGGTACTACCTGTACATTCATATTCTAAATCTAAACCTGGAGTTTCTAAAGCAGCTATAGTAGGTATCACCTTAAATACTGAACCAGGTGTATATAATCCCGATGTAGCTCTATTTAAAAAGGGGCTCTCCCCGTCCTCCATTATATCATTCCAATCCTCCTTAAGGGTAGAAGGGTTAAAATCTGGCATACTAACCATGGAATATATCTCTCCTGTAGTGGGATTCATAGCTACTATTGCACCTTTTTTACCCTTTAACATTTCTCTAGAATAGGCTTGAAGATGATGATCTATGGTAAGTTTCAAGGTATTGCCTTCTGTGTTGGGAATAACTACATTTTTTAGTTCCTTTAATGGGGTACTCTCCGATATGTTCAATAAAGCCTTATTGTACTCTAATTCTAACCCCACTTTACCATATTCCCTATAGCTATATCCTATTATATGACTATATAGATTTCCATAATTGTAAAATCTATTGTAGGTATCTCCACTTTTTTCACTATATGCTAGTATTTTTCCGTTTCTATCAATTATAGAACCTCTTAATATCTTCTCTTCATTAATCCAAAGTCGTTTATTATAACTGTTATTTACAATTTTATCTGCCTTAAATACTTGAAAATAACTTAAATAAACTATTAAACTTATAAATAATATACAAATTATTACCAATATGGCTATGATCCTTTTAAGTTCCTTCTCCATATCTTTTCTCCTCCACATCCAACTCTTCTGAAGCTACTTGAAGAATTCCCAACGCTATAAAACTAGATATCATAGAACTTCCTCCGTAGCTAACAAAAGGTATAGTGATACCTGTAAGGGGTATCATCTTTAAAACTCCTCCAAAAATAATAAAGGATTGAATTCCAAACAGTATACTTATCCCTAGGGCAACTATTCTAAAAAATTTGTCCTTTTGATTTATAGCGATTTTAAAACCTCTATATACCAATATTAAAAATAACATTATGATACCTATTCCAGTAAATATTCCCATCTCCTCGCATATGGCAGAGAATATAAAATCCGTGTGTACTTCAGGAATAAAATCTGGATGGCCAAGCCCAATTCCAGTTCCAAAAAAACCTCCAGTAGCTATGGCAAATAGGGATTGGGTTATCTGATAGCCTTTGTTGTCTATATATTTCCAAGGATCTATCCAAATTTCAAATCGAACCCTTACATGATCGAATAAAAAAAATCCAGCTATACCACTTATAACAAATAATAATATATTAAACAATATTAGCTTCCTGTTTTCTTCATATATAAACTGAAGAGCTAAAAATACACTATAAAAAATTAACACAGTACCTAAATCCCTCTGTAGAAACAAAAAAGCTATAAATATATATATTATCCCCATTAGATAATAAGGACCATATTTTTTTTCCTTATACTTTTCATAATTAGAATAATAAGCACTAATAATAAATATAGTCAATATCTTTATTATCTCTGTAGGTTGAAAACTAAATCTACCTATTTGTATCCAATTGATAGAACCCTTCCTTTTAGTTCCTAATATTAGAGTTGCTATAAACAATCCAATAGAAATTATTGCATACAGTTTAGCCCAATTTTCCCAACCCTTTATTCTCTTTATTAGCAAATAGGTTATAAAAAAAACCAAAATTCCCATACCAATCCATATTACCTGTTTCATACCTAGAGTAGAGTCTATTCTATATATCATAACAACACCAATACTTATAAGCATAGTAACTATTAAAAATATATAGTTATCCCCAGTGGATATTCTAAGTAATACAAAATTTGATATATAGATGATAAAAATAAGACTAATTACTGATATCAATGTAAATTTATCAATATTTTCCTTATCATATATAAACAATAACAATAAAGCCATTAACTCAAACAGTACTAATAGATTTCTAGGCATCCTATAGTTAACCTTCTTGTTCAACATCATTTTATCCCTGCTCTCTATTTACATATAAAAACTCCACTTGTCCTACTCTAATCCTATCGCCATTTTTTAACTCCACTACATCCATTATCCTCTCTCCATTTACATAGGTACCATTAGAGCTATTTAAATCTTCTAAATAAAATTTCCCTTCATCCTCTACTATTTTTAAATGTTTTTTGGAAATATAGGGATCTTTTAATATTATTTGATTATCGTTCCCTCTACCTAAAGTAATCTGTCCTACTAGAGGATAATATTCTTTTACCTTAAAGGGTAAGGAGTCCTTCCTGTTAACTAATTTTAAGTATACACCATTATCCTTAGAATAAGTATCTATGCCCTTTATATCCAAATATATCAAACGTATTATGCTCAATATAAACATATATATTATTATGATAAATATATATTTAAATATCAAAGAAAATATATTATACATATTAGCCCTCCAACATTTATTCTTTCCAAATAAATGTTATCACAAACCTACAATAATGTGAACAATTTATATTATAGTTTCTATTTAATTTCTAATAAAAATCTGATAATATAGGATTGATGAGGAGGGATTGTATGGGAAAGAAATTAAAACGTTCCAAGAGTGATAGGATAATAGCTGGGGTATGTGGAGGCGTAGGAGAATATTTTAATATAGACCCAGTAGTAGTTCGTATAGTTTGGGTATTATTATCCTTTATGCCTGGTTCACCAGGTTTTATAGCTTATTTAATATGTGCACTGATAATTCCTGAAGATGATGGAGTTATATACCAAGACGAAAGCCCTAATATAAATACCAGTAACACTTCTTTGTTTATAGGTCTTGCACTAATAATTGTAGGTGCTGTTATGTTAGCAAAAGTCATTTGGCCTCAATTTGCATTTAAATTTATGAATATTGGTAAATATTGGCCAGTACTCCTAATAATTTTTGGTGTTTATATCATTGTCAACCAAGCTAATAGAAGATAGATAACAAGCAAGGGCCCACCTCTGTTTTATTCTTAAATATTATGAACCTCTTAATTTCATATATATAATTTTTGTTCTCCTCCCAAGTTTTGAATTATTTGTTCCTAAATGGTAATAATATGAATTAAGCAATATAAGGGAGGTTGTAAAATGAAAATACCTAACCATATAGGTATTATACCAGATGGCAATAGAAGATGGGCTATGGAAAATGGATTAAGCAAGGAGAAAGGTTATAAAGAAGGTTTAAAACCTGGATTGGATTTATTCAAACTATGTGAAAAAGAAGGAGTTAAAGAAATTACCTATTATGGATTTACTGTAGATAATACCAAAAGACCTAAAAATCAAAGATTAGCTTTCACCAAAGCTTGTGTAGAAGCAGTAAAAATGCTCTCCAGGGAAAATGCAGAACTACTAGTAGTAGGAAATACAGAGTCGGATATGTTCCCAAGGAGCCTTGTTCCCTTTACGTTAAAAAGACAGACCTTTGGTTCTGGAGGAATAAAGGTAAATTTTTTAGTTAACTATGGTTGGCAATGGGATTTAAAAGATTATCTATCTCTAGCTAAAGAAAACACAAACATAACTGATTTAATCAAATCTAGAGATGTTTCAAGAGTGGACTTGATCATTCGCTGGGGTGGCAGAAGAAGGCTTAGCGGATTTCCACCATTACAATCAGTTTATTCAGATTTCTATATCATAGATGATTATTGGCCAGATTTTAAAAAAGAACATTTCTATGACGCATTAGAATGGTATGACAGACAAGATATCACTTTAGGAGGCTAGCCCTCCTATTTTTTATTGCTTATATTCAAATAAAATGCTAAAATTAATACACTAAAAGATGAGGAGGATAAGAAAGAATGAAAGATTATGGAATATTCGATATATTAGGTCCAGTTATGATTGGTCCCTCTAGTTCCCATACTGCTGGAGCTACTCGATTAGGTAAAATGGCTAGAGAAATAGCTGATAATACTTTTTATAAAGTTACCTTCTATCTTCATGGTTCTTTTGCTAAAACCTACAAAGGTCATGGTACAGATAGAGCTCTCGTAGCAGGAATCTTAGGTATGGAGCCTTCCGATGAAAGGATTAGAGATTCTTTAAACATCGCCAAAGAAAAGGGAATACAAATTGAATTTATAGAAAAAGATTTAGGATATGAACACCCAAATACGGTAAAAATAGTTTTCTCCTATTACGATAAGGAAGATTATTATATAGTAGGTTCTTCTATAGGGGGAGGAAATATTTTAATAACCGATGTAAATGGAAACAAAGTGGAATTCTCTGGGAACTATCCCACTATATTGATAAGATATATAGACCAAAAAGGATCTATTAGTAGGATCAGTTCCATACTAGCTAAGGAAGATATAAATATAGCCACTATGAAAGTATCTAGAGAAGGAAAAATTGCAACTATGATTATGGAAATAGACAATCCTATAAAAGATAATATAATAAATAATATAGCTAATTTAGATGAAATCATATATATTACGGGTATTAATCCCATAGGGAGGTAGGGAAATGTTTAATAAAGGTTCAGAACTTTTAAATTTATGTAAAACACGAAATAAAAAAATATGGGAAATAGTTGTAGAAAAAGAGATAGATAATGCTCAAATCTCTTATGAGGAACTTATGAATAATATGAATTCAGTATTAGATACTATGATAAATTCAGCCAATGCCGCTTTAGATAAAGGCGTAATCTCCATTAGTGGTCTTAGTGGAGGAGATGCTAAAAAAATGGAAGATTATAAAAATAAGGGAAATACTATAAGTGGTCAATTAATTAACTCTGCTATGGCAAAAGCCTTATCCACTTCAGAAGTTAATGCCTCTATGGGTAAGATTGTAGCAGCTCCTACTGCTGGAGCCTCAGGAATATTGCCTAGTGCTATCATATCTGTAAAGGAAAAATTTAATCTATCCCATGAAGATATGATTCACGGATTGTTTACTGCAGCAGGAATAGGAGAAATAATAGCTAAAAATGCCACAATATCAGGAGCTGAAGGGGGTTGCCAAGCTGAATGTGGTACTGCAAGTAGCATGGCAGCTGCTGCCATAGTGGAAATGCTAGGTGGTAGTGTAGAAGCCTCTTTCAATGGAGCATCCTTTGCACTTTTAAATATTATGGGATTAATTTGTGACCCTATAGCTGGACTAGTAGAATTTCCTTGTGCATTACGCAATGCTTCAGGAGTAGTCAATGCAATGATATCAGCAGATTTAGCCTTAGCTGGTATTGATTCTATAGTTCCCTTTGATGAAGTAGTAGATGCTATGTACAAGGTAGGTAAATCTATGCCTGAATCCTTACGTGAAACCGCTTTAGGAGGTATAGCAGCAACCCCAACAGGGGAAAAGCTTAAAAGGAGGATTTTATGATTGAAATTTATGAAAAAATATATAAAAATATGCTATACGAATTGGAAAAGGAGTATATTGAAAAATATAAAGGGGATTTAAACTATATTATTGAAGATGAAAGGTTTAGGAACCATCTAAAAGATATGATATTCAATAATCAATATGACTCCCTGGGTTTAATGGAATTACTACATCCAATATATACTAAATACTGGGATGTAAATAGCTTAGAATGGCTTCAATATGTATACCATTGGGTCTTAAACCTATCCTATCCTGAAAAAAACACTATAATTTTTAATGACAAATTAGAGCCACTAGTTTTATTCTATTTAAACATGCTAAGAAATTTTTCTAAATTAGAAATAATATATGATAAAAATAGCTTTTTAAATAAATTTCCTATTAGTTTCTTAACTACAGAAGAGGAACAAGATACCAAATTCCTTCGGGAATATTTAGCCTTTAAAGATGGGTTTTTAAACAATTGGATATATGAACTTATGAAGATGGATTTATCTTTAACTGGTCACAATACTCTAGAACACGTGGTAGGAGTAAATTATCTGAGCCTATATATTGGGCGACAACTAAAAAAATTGAATCTACCTATAGACTTAGGATTAATAGTAGGAGCTGGATTAGGCCATGATATTGGGAAATATGGAGTTAAGCAAGATGAAATCCATCGTGTCCCCTATCTCCACTATTATTATACGGAACAGTGGTTTAATAAATTAGGAATCGAAAAAATTGGCCATATAGCCACCAACCATTCTACTTGGGATCTGGAATTAGAAAATTTACCCTTAGAATCCTTAGTATTGATATATGCAGATTTTCGAGTTAAAAATAAAAAGATAGGTAAAGAAGATAAAATGCATATATACTCTTTAGAAGAAGCCTATGATGTAATACTAAACAAATTAGATAATGTAGATGAAAAAAAAGAACAACGCTACGAAAAGGTATATGGAAAATTAAAGGATTTTGAAGACTATATGGTATATTTAGGAGTAGATATTAGTCTTAAAGATCAGCTAACTCCTAGTAGTAAAGACGTATATTTCTCCTTGATGAATAATGATCAAGTGGTAGAACATATTAAATATTTTGCTATTGAACACAATATAGATTTAATGGCCAAGCTGTTGGATGATAATAGCTTTAATAATATATTGGATACAGCCAGAAGTCAATATAATTGGAGAAAACTAAGGATGTATTTACAAATATTTTATGAATACTCCACTTATTTAACTCAAAAACAAAAATTAATCACTTTGCATTTTTTGGAAGATCTGTTATTCCATAAGGAAGAGGATATAAGAAAAGAAGCTGCTGAATTAATTGGCCTTTTAATTAGCCAATATGATGAAGAATATAGAAAAGAATTACCCAAGTATATAGATAAAGAAAATCTCCAAAGTTCTAGCAATAAAATATTAGAAAACATATTAGACCAAATATTGTATCCAGATCATAAAATAGCAGAATTGCCCATTGAATGGCAATATAATATTAAAACTATTATAAAATCTTTGTTTCACAACTCCCCTAGGGAGGATTATGAAAAATATTCAAAGGTTATGTTAAAATATTATGATAATTATTCTACTATAGCTCCAAAAGGACAATTTTATCTAGCTCAGACTATTAAATATATACCTACAAAATATTTACTCAACAAAGATTTGGATAGATTTCATATCTATATACTCAATCAGTTGGACTCAAACTATCTAGAAATCCGTTTAACCACACTAGATATAATAGATGAGATATTTGAAGAACTCCAATCTAATATCCATTTTATTCAACTATTAGAAAAATGGGTTTTAAAAAATATAATAGCTTCACCCTATCCAGCAGAAAATTATTTAAAGTACAAAATAGCTCTTAAACTAAATTTAGAAAAACACATACTTCAAGTTTTGAAAAATAATTATAAAAAAGATGAAGAAAATGTATCCAATATATTCTTGAAAAATTTAAAAACTGCTACTGATTGTATGAGCAAAAAAATAAATATAGATATTTTATACGATCAGGTAAAAAAATCACCCCACTCCCTTGGACTCCATACGGGAATGCATTTTTGTAATCTACTAAAGGTAAGTGCTTTTGAAAAGGTTCGCAATTATGCAGGTCATACCCTTTTAAATATATTTGAATTTTTAACCTATGAGGAAAGAAATGATATATGTATTGAATTGTTAAGAGCATTAGAAATGCAAAATTATCAATTTACTAAATATATACCAGACTATTTAGGTAAATTGATACTATTCCTTCCTCCAAATGAACTAGAGGAAATAATAGATGATTTTGAAAATAAAGTAAAACAATCCAATACTCAAATTGTGTTTTTAATGCTTAAAACTACTGGAATATGTATTGAAAATTATTCTGGATATAATTCAAGATTTCAAGAAGACAAATATATAAGGGATCAAAGATTAAATCGTTTATTAGGTATCCTATTAAATGGTATGGCTTCCTTTGACAAAGAAATAAATACAGAATCTTTTAGGATTATTGGTAGCCACTTATTTAATTCCAATAAATTATCATTAAAAGAAAAAAAACATATATTTTCTTTAATGGGAAAGAAAATATTGACCTTATTAGCACAAAAAGAAGATGATGAATTTCTATTTCTAATTAATTCTGCTTCATTAAATCATATATATAGATTTATTTCCGATTATGAATTTTACTATGGAGCTATAAAAGGAAAACAAATAAGCTCCGTTGCCTTTTTCCCTGGTAGTTTTGATCCCTTCTCCTTAAGTCATAAAGAAATAGCTTTAGAAATAAGAGATAAAGGGTATGAGGTTTATCTAGCAGTAGATGAGTTCTCCTGGTCCAAGAGAACCCAAGCCCACAAATTTAGAAGGGATATAATAAATATGACTATTGCCCATGAAAAGGATATATATTTGTTCCCTAGCGAAATTCCTATAAACATAAGCAACGATAAAGATTTAAAAAAATTAAAAAACTTATTCCCTAAAAAAGAAATTTATATAGTTATAGGCACAGATGTATTAATCAATGCTTCTGCTTATAGTAAAGATGGATTAATAACTCAATTTCCCCATATAATATTCCATCGAAAAAGCCTTCAATCAGAAGAGGGAGATGACTTAATACTTAAAGAAAAACTTAAAATGCTTAAGGGGAAAATTCTAATGTTGTCCCTCCCTCCTCAATACGAGGATATAAGCTCTACTCAAATTAGAGAATCTATAGATTTAAATAGAGATATTTCAAAACAGATAGATCCATTAGCTCAACAATATATATACAAATATGGTTTATATCTACGGGAACCCCAATACAAAAGATTGGTACAAACTAAAACTTTAGAAATTGAAATAATAGATAAAATAGACAATAATATACTCAACTATATATATAAGGAGTTTAGGGGAAAATTGAATATTGAATTCCTATCTAGATTAAAGAAAAAACTTGAACCAAATATACTTATGATTAAAGATACTAAAAATAACCAGATGTTAGGATTTTCAACCTTTTACTGGGTTAAAAGTGGTAATCTATTTGATGAATTTGAAAATTCTAGTATAACTCAATATATAAGAAATCATGCTAAAGGTAAATTAGTAGTCATCTCTGGAGTATATAGTAAAAATAAGGAAGAATATATTTGGGATATAGTATTAAATGAAACTTTAGCCCACTGTGTTGCTTCTGACTACAACTATGCTATTTATAAAGATGAACTAAATTATAATAGTAATTTTTACCTTGAAGAAAACCTGCCCTTGCAGGGATTTATTAAAACTCCTTTTAAACATAACTATAACTCAATATTTGTTGTAGATATGAACAATCCAATAACTTTAAATCAAGATTTGGAAAATCTATTGAAACCCCCTTATGATGAAGACTTTGAAATAAAAGATATAATAAATAAAACTAGAAAAGAATTAAAGAAAGCCATATCCAATCTGTATCCAGGACAATTACTTTTATCTTTTAACAGAGATATGGTATATAGTAAGTTAATCCAAAAGATATGTGATTCCAATCAAGTATCTACAATACAAGGAAGAATCAAAAAATTGGGGCCTAATATGTGTGTTCCTTTTGGTACTATACTCAATGGAACCATATTACCTAATACAGTAACTAAAACTATGCATACTGAAAAGATATTTAACTCTAGTATCACAAATTTTACAATCCAAGCTTTTCCCAACTATTTAAGTTTAGAGAATCAAGCAAAAGTTTTAAGCTCTTTTAACAGACCAATAATACTAGTTGATGATTTACTCCATAAAGGGTATAGAATAAATGTAATAGAACCTATACTTAAAAATGCTGGAATAAAGATTAAAAAAATAATAGTCGGTATACTTACAGGCAAGGGTAAAGAAATAGGAAATATTAAAAATATACAAGTAGATAGTGCATATTTTGTTCCCAATCTAAAGTTATGGTTTAATGAAAGTGGCCAATATCCATTTATTGGAGGAGATATGGTCTTTAGGAAAAATGAGGAAGATGATTATTTGATACCTAGTATAAATCTAATACTTCCTTATGCTTCACCAAGTTTTATTAAAAATACCTCTCCAAAAGCTATATACAATCTATCTAAAACTTGCTTAGAAAATAGCAAAAAAATATTTGAAACCATCGAAAAATCTTATCAAAATATAAACGAAAAAAATTTAACTTTATGGAGATTAGGTGAAGTATTGATGTATCCTAGAAAGCCAGACATATATAAAGCCATGGACTACAAAAATTTAGGGCCTTCCACATGCATTGAAATGGATTTGGAACATTTGAAAAGATTGGAAAATATTATCCATTAATAAAAATTTGAGGTGAAAATATGCTTTACTTTTATAAATATAAGGATAAATATCTATTCTCTTTTGAAAAATATCATACATTGGAAAGAATTCACGAATATGATGCTAAAAATAGTATAGATAAACTTTATTTTTTAAACAATTTGGATCCTAAAAAATCAAGGAAAAGTTTTTTGGTTAATAATCCAAGCTTATTATTCAATAAAAATGAAGGAATACATTTATTATTGCTGAATGATGAATATTCAGATAAAATTCCCTATTGGATAGTAGAAAAAATTAACAAGGGGTTAGTTATATCTATAAACACCCAATATCCCAATTGGGAAAAAGTTTTATATTTAGAAAAGAAAAATAAATGGAAAGTTAATATATTAGCCCTAGGGGATGTGGGTAGTACCTTAGCTATAGGATTAAGGCTTTTAGGGGGAGAATGTATAGAAAAAATTGGTTTATATGATAGGGATACAAATCGTTTAAATAGATGGGTATATGAGTTAAATCAAATTAGAATCCCTTTCCATGAAAAAGCTCTTCCTCCAGTAGAAGCCTTGAAAAAAGAGAATTTATTCAATTGTCATATGTTCATATTTTGTGCCTCAAAAGGAATTCCACCTGTGGGAAGTGGAGTTCAAGATGTGAGAATGGCCCAATTTAAATCTAACTCAAATATTATAAAGGAATATGCTTTAATGGCAAGGGATATGGGTTTTAATGGAATATTTGCTGTCCTTTCTGATCCAGTAGATCTGTTGTGTAAAGTAGCTTTCTTAGAAAGCAATAAGGATAAAAATGGGCATTTAGATTTCAAGGGAATACCTTCTGACAGAATAATAGGTTATGGGCTAGGAGTTATGAATGGTAGGGCCTGTTTCTATGCAGAAAAATCCCAGGAAACCCTTCACTATTTAGATGAGGGTAGGGTTTTTGGCCCCCATGGGCAAGGCCTAATAGTAGCCAATAGTATAGAAAATTATGACGAAAACCTATCCCAATACTTAACATATAAAACCATTGAAGCTAATAAGGAAATAAGAAATTTTGGATTTAAACCCTATGTAGCTCCAAGTCTATCCTCTGGTGCTTTGTCTATTATTGCCACCATTAAAGAAGAATGGTTTTACGCCTCCACTTATATGGGAGAAGCTTATATAGGCTCCAAATGTAGATTAAAGGATGAACAATTAGAACTAGAACAAT
>JAAYFV010000125.1 GCA_012728075.1 Tissierellia bacterium | reverse complement strand
TTTTTGCTGTAAGCCTCCTTATTATTTCTTTAACTCCTAGTATGTTTATTGCTCTTTTCATATTATAAGCTAAAAAAGCTAAAGAGGCTTCCGCCTTCACTGACTTAAGTCCTCTTGTCAGAAAATACGTTATTCCAAAACCTCTTTTTACTGTCCCAAAGGGATGTTCTACAATCATCTGCCCTTGTTTGTACAATTTTTTATTTTTTGCAGTTCTTTTATCGACCTTATCTAAAAAGTCTTGATGAATTGACCTCCTTATTCGTCTTCCATTTTTATCTTTGGTACATTTATCTTTAAATTCACATTTACCACAGGCTTCAAAATTTCTATATACTATTTCCTTTGTGTTTTCATCTATAGGTTTTTGTCTTCTAGAAAAAAGCTTTTGCCCTTTAGGGCATATATATACATTTTCTTCTTTATCATATTTAAATTTGTCTATATAAAATTCTGCTTCACCTGTAGCATTTGAAAATACCTGTTTTGAAACATATGTTGTAATATTTTCTTTTTCGCATTCTATTAAATCTTCCGCATTGTAATATCCTTTGTCAGCTAAAGCTTTTAGTTCTTTTACTTCAAATGTTTCTTTTGCACTTTTTGCCATCTTGCTTAACATTCCATGATCAGTTGGATTATTTATTACATCACAATCTACGATTAACTTATACTTGCTATCAACCACAGTTTGGACATTGTAACATACGTTAATTCCATTATTATTTGTGGCCATTAATCTTGCATCAGGATCAATTGTCGATATTTCTGTTGTTTCCCCTTTTTCTATTTTTTCTTTATAGCTCTCATATTTTTCTTTTCGTTCTTCAAATTCTTTTATTCTAGATTTAATTTCTTCTTTACTTGGCTTACTATCAATAGTTTCTTCAATATCATTTTTTTCTATTTCCTGCATATATTTTCCTATATTTTCTTCCAAATATTTAATCTTACGATCTAAACTTTTGGAATTAAAGTTATTTTTTTTAGAGTTAAAGGCTCTAAATTTAGAACCATCAACCGCTAATATTTCTTTGCCAAAAAGATTCCATCCTTTACAAAGGGCAACAAATTCCTTAAACACTCTATTTATAGCATCCTTATTATCTTTTCTAAAGTCAGATATTGTTTTATTATATGGTGTTAATTTTCTTAATAGCCACATTACCTCTATATTTGTTTTGGTAGCTTTTTCTAATTTTCTTGATGATGTAATTTTATTCATGTATCCATAAATATATAATTTAAGCAAATCCTTAGGATTGTATGGAGGTCTTCCCTTATCTTTTGGTATGGAATTTTTAAATCCTAATTTATCCATATCTAACGATTCCACAAAAGATCTATTACCCTTACGGGATTATCTTCTTCAATATAATCATCTATATATTCTGGAAATGTAATTTTACTTTGTCTATTGACACCTTCTATATATTGCATGCTACCATCTCACCACTCTTTCTAATTATATAGGTGAATTATAGCATAATTTATCAATATTATGTTAACCAATTGTTGGATTTTCTACGCAATCTGCCGTCCCTTTTGCATCTATAACCTCCTCTGTTATTTACTTATCTTATATTTCTTTCCATCAATTATAATAGCCTCCAAATCATCTATATCTACTATTTCACCAAATTTAAAGGTATTTGTAAATTCCTTCTTATCTGGGCCTCTAGAATAGGCATGGCTTCCATTGGGGAAATCCACATCTGGAGTTTGGGAGGTTTTATATTGGGAGATATTTCTAATTTTCCCATCCTTATATTTTAAATCAACTTTAGGTCTTGGTATTGGAACCCCACTAAGATCTCCAACTTCTTCTCCCTTTAAATTTATGCCTAAATTGGTAACCTTTATTTCCGTAACATAATATCTGTCATTTATAACTTGTGGATTTTCAATAACGACGGTCTTTATATTATTGGCGTTATTATCTCCTATATTAAAAGAAACTTCTAATTCTTTATTAAACATTGTTTTTTTCCCACTATTTTTATCTCTTAATCCATGTAAAATTAATTTTGCATCCTTCCCCATTAAATCTCTATTTGAGTTAACTTCAAAAATGTAATATCCTTTACTTTTTAAATCATCTGGTCCAGCTATTTTCTCGCTTTCCATCCTCATAAGCCCCATACCATCTAATTTCTCTGTTCTAATGCTTATTATAGGTAATATATTCCCCATTTTTTCACCATTTTTATTCTCTAAAGATATCACAAAATAATTTTGATTACCATCAGATAATATACTTTCCACTGTAAATATAATATCTTTATTTGAAGCAGTGGCCACTATATCCTGTATGTTTTCTTCTGAAATTTTGACATCTTCTCCAAATATCCATTTAAAAAACTCTGGTCTACTAAAAGCAAATACTGTTGTGCCTATTGCAAGTACAATAATAGCTGCTACCCAAGCTCTTCTAAAAAATCCTTTTGATTTTCTTTTGCCTTTTACATTTTTTAAATTTAGCTCTTTATTAATATCTTCAAAAACCTGCCTTTTTACACTTTCTAAAGATGGAATGCCTATTGATATATTTTTTATTTCTATATCCCTATATTCCTCAGGATTTAAATCATCAAATAAATCCCTAATATTAACCTTCATGACAAAGCCCCCTTTCAATAATCATATTTTTTAATTTATTTCTACTTCTGAATAATTTTGTTTTTACAGTCGACTCATTTATGTTAAGTTCATCTGCAATATCCTTAACCTTTTCGTAGAAAAAATAATACCTTATAATAATTTCCCTATCTGGTTCTTTGAGATTCGATACACATTCATTTAATATTTGAGATAATTCATCATGTAAAACTTCCTTTTCTACCTCATTGCTGTCAATAATGATAATTTCTTCATCTAGTGGTAAATCTATACTTTTTATTGCCTTTAATCGATTTTTAGCTGTATTTCTTGCTATTGCAGCTATATATGGTTTTATTTCTTTATATGCAGGGTCTATATTATCCGCATTATTCCATAGGGATACAAATACATCTGCACATATTTCTTCTATATCTTCCGTTGCCGTAATTTTCCCTACAATACTATATACTATAGTAAATACATAATTATAATATTTGTCTATTAGTTTTCCTAATGATTTTTGATTACCATTTTTAATACCCCTAATGATATTTAAATCCCCCATCTATACTCCTCCTTTAACAGCTGTCATCTATATATACAACAAAAGTAATGAATTGGTTTCATGTTTTAAAAAATAATAGAGTTAATCAAGAAGTACTCCCTAATTAACTCTATCGTCTTTTTTAGAACTTAATTAACTTTTCAATTTTGATTTATTATTTCTCTTTGTTTAAAAATATCGTAAATTTTTCTCCAGTTTGTTTCCAATCATTACTCATTCTACCGCTTTCCTCTGGAAATTTCACAGCATATGGCACTAAAGTAATGGACGTAGCTTCATCAGACAAATTCCCATAAACATTTTCATATCGCAATATAAATTTATTTCCTGACATACGACTCATTCCAAAACATACTGAATTTCCTAAATCATCTTGACCTTCTAGTTTAATATCATAATCTGATGATTTATTACCTTCTATTCTTCCATATATCTTTTGATTTACAGGATTATATCTAAATTCTTTTAAAGTGTATTGTTGATTATCTATATTAAAGTAATAATCTAATGGTAATACATAAGTATTTGCCGTTAGTTCACTACCATTAGCAGTAAATTCAAATTTCCATTTGCCATTTATCTTTCCTTCTTCCTCTATAGCAGTTCCTTCAAAATTATATAAATAATAATCTAAATCACTTAATACAATTTTTATATCTACATTTTCTTTAGTATCAATTCCCTTGACATCGACACAATAAGTTTTACAAAATAGTGTATTGGAATCATCAATCGCTCCACTGGAACCACTTCCACCATAATTTTTTAGTTTCTTACCATTGATAAAGATATCATAATCTAAACTACATCCATCTACAGCTTTATTTGTATTTACAATTGTAGAAAATATAAGCTCATCTTTATCAATAATTACATCAGTTAATTTCACCTCAATTCCATTGTCTTCTACTACTTGATTAACCACATTTGCATAAGGTTCAATATTTTTTTCAATCCCTAAAGCTTTTCCTATAGAATAAGATATTTCTGAAACTTTAGATTGTGCAGTAGCATAAACATTTTTCCCAAAACTTGTTTGACTTAAAACACCTATAGTCAATACTAATGCTGCTGCAATAGCACCAATCTTTTTGAAACTAACCTTTCTTTTGACACTCTTTTTAAAAGTTTTTTTCAAATTTTCCTTTTCTATATCACTTAACTCCTCTTTTTCATAATCATCAATATTTAAGTCTATTTCATTTAAAAACTCATAAATATTTTTAGACTCCTTCATTTTTACAGCCTCCTTCAACATCAATTTCTTTACGCATTTTCTTTTTACCTCTAGAAAGCCTGTTATAAAGAATGGATTTACTAAGACCTGTATCCTTAGATATTTCGTTCATATCTTTATCTTCAAAATATAGTTTTTGAAAAATCTCTCTATCCTCTTTAGATAAACTGCTGAGCATTTTTTCAGTTTCTTCCCTAATTTCGCTTTTAAGAATTTCTTTTATGGAATTATCTTCTGTGGGTATAATTACATCTTCTATATTCTCATTTTCTAAATCCTTTAAATATTTTCTTGTATAGTCAATAGATTTATATTTTGCAATTCCTCCTATCCAGTTCTTAAAGCTAGATCTTTTAGGGTCATAACTATATGAATGTTCTCCCAAATAGCAAATAAGCAGTCATTCATACACTCATCATAAAGATTTGGAATATAAAACAAATGCTTTTTTAAAACTGTTTTAAGAATCCAAGCATAATTATCTATAACATATTCTAAAGCTTTCTCATTGCCCTTTTTCATTTCACCAATAAAATTTTCTTCTGTTATTTTCAATGGCACCACCTTCTTTATGTTTAAATTTTTATATGTAGATATTAATCTCTCCACTTAATACTTCGTAATAATATGTCCAAATCTATCAAGAATTTTAAACTTATTAAATTTATTATAATCAATTTTCCTAAAATGTAACATTTCACCTATTAAAATTGTATTATTAATAGAAGAGGATATAGGAGGTGTGAAATTGGAAAGTTCTTCACTTTATACTAATAGCGAAATAATAGATATTTATAACCGTAATGTAGATACTGTATACAGAATAAGTTTAATGTATCTAAAAAATATTCCCGATGCTGAAGATGCTGTTCAAGATATATTCCTTAAACTAATACATGGAAACCATAAGTTTGAAAATTTAGAACATGAAAAGGCTTGGCTAATAGTTACATCACAAAACTATTGTAAAAATATACTCAAAAATTGGTGGATAAAAAAGAGAACTGATATTAATAGTATTTTGGAACCTTCTTATATGGAAGATTTGTCTCATGATAATATATGGCAACAAGTTCTTTCATTACCAAATAAATATAAGATGGTTATTTATTTATATTATTATGAAGGTTATTCAACAGATGAAATATCTGAATTACTAAAGATAAAAAGTTCTACAATACGGACAAGATTATGTAGAGCCCGTAAAAGATTAAAAATTATTTTGGAGGAGGAAAGTTGATGAAAAAGGATGATTTGTTTAATAGTTTTGAGTCAATTAAACCTAATGATGAACAAAAATCAAGAATGCTAGATGGAATATTAAATCAAAATAAAAATTTCACAACTGTAAAAAGTCGAAAACCAAAGTTCGTACTAGTTATTGTTATTATTTGTCTAATGACTACTACTGTAATTGCTGTTAATATACCTGCATTTCAAGAACTTTTAGAAAAAATAAGCCCTGATGTAGCAGAGTTTATAGAACCAGTAGAAGAAGTATGCATTAACAAAGGAATTAAAATGGAGGTTGTTGCAACTGGTTGTTATGATAATATGGTAAAAGCCTATGTGACTGTTCAAGACCTTGAAGGTAATCGTATAGGAAAAGATCTTAGTTTTTTTGACTATTATAGCATAAAGGGCACAAATAACTCTAGTTGGGGTAGCTATACTTGGTCAATGATAGACTATGATGAAGAAAATAAAAAAGTAACAATATTTTTAGAAGCAGAAAAAGATACAAAATTTGAAGGGGAAAATTTAACCTTTAAAGTTGATAATATTTTCTATGATCATAAAGAATATGAAGATTATGAAATAGGAGTTGACTTAACAAAAATAAATCACAATCCGTCTCATGTAAATGCAACTGAAAAACAGTTTATGTCTTGGTCCTATGGTGAATTATATACAGATGGAGACTCAATTCCTATTTTGAAACCTCATGTAAAAGATATTAAATTCTCAGGAATAAATACATCTATGATTTCTAATATAGGAATTATTGATGGGAAATTACATGTACAAATATGGCGAGATAAAAATTTTGAAGGGCAAGGCGTTGATATTTATGTTAAAGATTCTAAAGGAGAAAAATTTTTTTGTGACACCAATGTTAATTTTGGTGTTGATAGATCTGGAATGCCCATAGGTAATGCAGACTATCCATCTTATGGAGAATTTATATTCGATATAGATAAAGATAAACTAGATGAATATCAATTATTAGGTTGTTTTAGCACTTGTAAACAAATAGAAGGTCCTTGGCAAGTAAGCTTTAAAGCAGAGGATGGCAAAACATTAAAAAAAGTTTGCAATATATACTTAGGAGATGTAAAAATCGAAGAGATTATCATTAATCCCTTTGCAATAAGTTTAAGGGGTAAGGGAGCAAATGGCACTGACCTTTCTAATCTAGATATAGAGATTAACACAGAAAATGACGTAGTTAGAGATACAAAGTCTAATATTAGTTGGAATGGCACTAGTTGGCTAAGTGAACGGGGCAAGGGTTTTGTGTCATCATATAATATAGAAAAACCTATTGATTTAAATCTAATAAAATCTATTACTATTAATGGAATAAATATTTCAATTGAATAATAAAAAATATTGAAAATGGCTATGATTTTTAAAAATCATAGCCATTTTCATATTCCTCTTAATCCTTCAATGATACTGGGAATTCAACATCTCCTATAATGATTAATAAAATGTTTTCTGGTTTAATAGATCCATTTTCTAATTTCTGCTTTTCTTTCCTTTTTTTAATTCTTTATCTTTTAGTTTTTTATATTTTTTGGAGCCTTTAAATTTAATATACTCGTCTCTAACGGCAGCTACTTCTATTTTAATTGTGTCTACTTCTTCAGATATATCACCTTTCCCACAGGAAACCATCGACCAAGCCCTAGCCATATGTCCGTTTGTTCTTATGATATAGGCATTGTCAGCTTCTTTTCTTGTTATATAAGTTTTTGTTTCTCTTATGTAGCTTTTTCGCTCTCTCATAGCTTTAACAGCTTTTGCATAAGAATTAGGAGAGTTCTTTCTTAAAAATTCTATTTCTCCAAAAGAAAGTTCTTTCCCTGATCTTAGTCTATTCATTATACCTTGGATTTTGTGCTTTTTAATCTTTTCATTTCCTTCATTAATAACTTTGATGTCATTATTTTCTAAGTTGTTGAAGATGTTGTTGGCTTCTTTACTAATTAGTCCCATCCTTTTTCTGAACTTAAATTCATTAAATTGCATTTTGCTATAGGCTGTGATGTTGCTTATCAATGGCATCATACTATCACCTCAAAGATAATATCGGCAAAAATAATACTATCTTAAAAATACCTTAATTGATATAAACATATCTAGTGATATTGCATCTGTATATGAAAGGGATTTTGATATTTTGCTTCTAGTCACAGAAAGGTTAAATAATAAGGAAATTGTGGAAAACCTTTGTTTAAGTAAAGGAACTGTTAGAAACTATATTTCCAATATGCTTAAAAAACTATTTCTAAGAGACAAAACTCAGCTTGCAATTCACTACTATAAGTTGAAATTTGAAGTAAGGTGATAGTGAGGGCAAACTGCATAGAAATAATAAAAGGTGTCATTCTGAGCATCTTTCTGACACTAAAATATGATATAATTCTTTATAGGAAAGAGGTGGAATTGATGAATATTTTAATCATTGAAGATGATGATACCATATCGTTTGCTTTAAAAACTTATTTAGAAAGGTTTGGATATAATTCTAGTGTTTATGAATATTTAGATGATATAATGGACATTAATATTTCGGATTTTGACCTTATAATATTAGATGTAAATCTACCTGATGGCTCTGGATTTGATTATCTAAAATATATCAGGGAGTATGATGATATTCCAGTACTTATGTTGACAGTAAAAGATAATGAAGACAATATTTTAAGAGGCTTTGAATATGGTGCAGATGAGTATATCACCAAACCTTTTTCACTTCCAATATTAAAAGCTAGAATAGACAATATATTCAATAGAATATATAACCATGGAGAGATGTTTGATTTTAAAGATTTAAGTTTGAATAAAGATTCTAAAACCGCTTATATAGACGATGTCCCTTTAGATTTAAGCAAACAAGAATATGATGTCTTAGAATTTTTACTATTCAACAAAAGGATAAATATAACTAGAGAAAAATTATTGGACAAAGTCTGGGAATCAAATCATTATGGAGTAAATGACAATACCCTTTCTGTTACTATAAAAAGATTGCGTGAAAAACTAGGGATATATGGAAAGCATATTAAAACCATTAGAGGAATAGGCTATAGATGGGAGGATATGGATGGATAAATATAAGGATTTAATGATTATATCTATACTATTCTTTTTCCTCTTAATGATGTCTATCTGGATAAATCCAAGATTTGATATACTTACCCTATGTCTATCTTTAGTTTTAAGTATATTACTATTTATATCCTTAAAAAAGATAAGAGATTCTAGGCTAAGTACTTTAAATAGCAAAATAGATGAAATGATTGAAACACTCCATATGGTGGATGAAAGGGTAGAGGAAGTTTTATATGGAGATGATATCTTCGGTAGATTAAAAGATGAGATTATAAAAAATTTAGTAGAAAAACGAGAGATTGCCTCTCAAGCCGAGGATAAAAGAAAAAATTTAAAAACCTATCTAGAAGATATAACCCACCAGATAAAAACTCCTCTTACTGGAATTCTTTTAATGTTAGATTTAATAGAAGAAGATCCAGAAAACAAAGCCAAGTATATACAGATTATGAGAAAGGATATAGATAGATTATATAGTTTGGCAGATATATTGTTAAAGATGTCATTTTTAGATGCTGGTGTAATGGATTTGAAGAAAGAAAGCTTTTCTGCAAAGAATATGCTTTTGGATGTAGAAATCAGTCTAGAATCCTATTTCTCTAAGGATAAGATGAACATAGAGATTGTAGGGGATGATTTCAATCTAATTGGGGATAGAGAATGGACTCTTGAAGCAGTGATCAATCTTGTAAAAAATGCAATTGAAGCTTCTAATGGAGGAAAAGTTCAAATCGAATTGAAAAAAAATAAAATATTTCAGAGTATTTTAGTTAGGGATTTTAGCGAGGGTATACCAGATAGCAAATTGGGAAAAATTTATCAGAGATTTTACAAAGCTGATTCAAAGTCTAAAGGCTTTGGTATTGGACTACCTATGGTTAAATCCATTATGGATAGACAAGGTGGTGAAGTCTTATATACTAGAACTAATGACTCAAACTATTTTGAATTGAGGTTTTATAGATAGCCCTGCTACCAGAAGTAGCAGGGCTAAATTATATTTCTTTAATACCTTCCATGATATCCTCATTAACTATGCTTTTTCTTCCACTATTAACTGCAAAGAAAATACCAGCTGTGGTTATGGCAAACAATAGTATTATAGGTACAAAGTTGATATTTCCAATGATTTTCAAAGGTTTAAACATAAATTTGTTTCTATAGGATTTTATGAACACTATAGAGAAAAACGGTAGAATATAAACTATAGAGACATTTCTTAGTAAATAAAACCCTTCTAAAGATATCATTTTGTTAATCTGTTTTTCGGTCATACCAGCACTTATGAGGAGTTGAAAATCTTTTTTCCTAGCTCGTAAGTTACCATGAAAACTATTATAGGCATTGGATAATGCAATAATTAAAAATATCATCTGAATTCCTAAATTTAAAAAATGCTCATTTCTAATTTGCTCTTTACGGTATGCTTCCTTTAAAATATCGTTACTGGTATTGTGATCTCTTTTGGTAATATATTTATAAATTGTATTTAGATAATCGTCTGTAACCATATTTAAATCGGATTTTGTTTTTAGTTTCACTTGATGATAATTTACAGGATCATTTTTATCCTTTCCTGTCTTTAAAATGAGTTCTTCTAAGTTTTCCATAGTGGTAAATACAGATACTTCTCTTTTATCATATGATTGTAATTCATAAGGAAACTCATATATAGAGTCAGCTATAGGGATATTTATTAAATCATCCTCCATACTATATCTAGCACTTATTTGTGTTTTATCATCTTTAACTAAAGGTATATATTCTCTCATTTGGTATGGAACATTTTCATCTAAACATGTTTTATTTAACAATATATACATATTATCCTTATATTCTAGATTGTTTTCTTTTAGAATATTATCAAAATCCTCTTTTTCGAATCCATAAATAGTTAAATAATACCTTTCACTATCACTAGTCTTCATACCTTCTTTAATTGATCTGTCCATTTCATCTGAAATCACATCGCTATTGTCATCTAAAAAGAATTTATATGTTTTATAAGAATAGATATGGAGTTCATCTACATTAGCCAATTTTTTTATATCTTCAATAAGGTTTTTATTTAAGCTTCCATCAGTAAATATTGTAGAGCTTAGATTATAATTATCTTTTTTAGAATTATATTTTATCTCTAGTTCTCTATAGGATTGGCTAGTAAGAACTAAACTCATACTAAGGGCAGCAATAACCATAGATATTGTTATTGCCCTATAAGTTTTCCTATAGGATTTCAAATAGTCTTTTGCTAAAGATTTTTCTATTTTAAGGGATATTTTAGATTTACCTAATCCAAATTTTTTCTTATTTGAAATATCTCCTCTAAGCCCATCAATGATTGATATCTTGCCACTTTTTTTTGCAGGAACTATAGATGATAGATAAACGGTAATCAAAGATAGAAATACAATTATTACAAAAGCTATAGGGGAAAATTTAATTAAATAAAATCCACTAAAATCACCTTTTTGTTCATATATACTATTTATATTTTTATAGCTTATATAGTAGTTTATCCACATTAAATACGTCAATAGATTAGCAACTCCATAAGATATAACGGCTCCCATCAATATTGGCAGTACAGATACTTTCATGACTTTTTTCTTTATCATTTTTTTTACTTGTTTTTCAGTCATACCAGCACTTTTTAACAATGCTATTTCTTTAATTTCTCTATTATTCCATACATTGAATGCATTATATATCATCATAGCAAATAACATCATCAATAAAAATATAGGAATAGAGACTTCTATAAAGCTTAATATTACATCCTTTGGTGGAATTATGCCGGAAGGATAGATTAACCAATACTCTAATAATGAAGTGTTGTAATAAAGCCTACCTATACTCTCAGCTTTCTTGGCATCTATATTGAATTTTCCCAATAGTTCTCTAGTATTTGAATAGGTATCCCTCGGGCTTTTATACCAGATACGAACTAATAGAGCATCATCTTTATCTAATAGATTTTCTTTTGATGTATCGGATAATAAACCATAGAAAAAAGTATCTTCAAAGCTAAAGGATAGGTCTTCAAATACTCCTACTATTTTATAATTTCTATCTTTAATTGAAATATTGGAATCTATGCCATATTTGTGATTATTTTTCAAGAATTTATCTGTTACTATAATTTCATCTGGTTTTCCTGGTTTTCTACCTTTTTTTATATCTACATAATCTAGTTTCCAAAAATTTTCACTTTCCAGATATAATATAGAATCTTTTCCTGTATCTATGAACTTGGTGTACTCTAATCTTTCGACTTTATCCCAATCTTCAATGTAATCGTATATATTTTCATCTATTTGTGAAATGGATACATGGTAATCACCTATAGTGTTTTTTACATATTTATATTCATCAGTTCTTAGAGAGAATATTATAAATATTATAGTACCTAGTAAAACTACTGCCATCAGTATGGATATCTTGGTTGCAAAGGTATCCTTTTTATTCTTTTTTACTGATGTTCTGGCGAGTTCATCAATGATTTTCATGATTTTCACCTTCTAGATTATATAGTCTACCATCTATCATTTTATAGGTATTATCACAAGATATCGCAACCTTTTCATCGTGAGTTATTATCATGATAGTTGAATTAAAGCGTTGATTTACAAGTCTGAATAGTCCTGTTATTTCTTCTGAATTTTTTCTATCCAGATTTCCTGTAGGCTCATCAGCAAGAACAATAGCAGGTCTTGTAACTAAACTTCTAGCAATAGCAACTCTTTGTTGTTCGCCACCTGATAATTGATTTGGAAACCTATCCAACTTATCAGCTATACCTAGTGTTTCTATTACTTCTCTAAAATAGTTTTTTTCCTCTCTATGACCATCTAAAAGAAGAGGAAGAAGTATGTTTTTTCTTACAGATATATTGGGAATTAGATTGAAAAATTGATATACAACTCCAATATTTCTTCTTCTAAAGATAGTCATGTCTTCACGACTTAAATCGGTAATATCTTCTCCTTGTATGAAAATTTTACCATCAGTTGGACTGTCTACTCCTGCTAACATATGAAGCAATGTAGATTTACCAGAACCACTATCCCCAATAATAGCAGTCAAATCCCCTTTATCCATTGTAAAGTCTACAGAATCTAGAGCAACTACATCTATTGCTCCCGGGTATATTTTACTTAATTTGACTGTTTTCAATATAGTCAATATAACCACCTCCTATTTTTAATGATAGTTTATATCGCTTAAGTGACCTGAAAGTGACTAGAAATATAATAAATAAATTATAATAATTGTTTTGAGTTCTAGTTAAATTTTATGCAGTTCTTGAAACATCAACATTTACAGAGGTAGAACTAGCTGAATATTGCAAAAAAAGGCAAACTAAATAGACCTTGTCTTTGTAAAGGATTAAAAAATTTAGGTTGTCAAGGTGCATTACAAATTACCATTCTAGCTTTGCCCTTAGACGTCTTATATTGTCAAGTGTCTCAAAAAACTCTTTTTGATAAGGGCAACTACTACAAAGCTTGAATACTAAATATCTTGCTGAACGAATTACTTTTGCAGCTATCTTTATCAACTTTAATCGTTTAGATATTAAATACATAAATTTAACAAGGAAAAGAAACAAAATTCAAACCAAGAATCTAAAGAAATTAAGTGGGCATCTGTTGTTCCAAAATCACTAATAGCAGATAATAAGTCTAATAATCCCAAATTTAGCGCTCCTATACTATATGATTCAAATTGATTATAACTTAATAGTATTAAAATATTGTTAAATCAATATTATCTTTATGGTAAGCGTACAATAAAAGATGTATTGTATAATTATAGGGATATCGGTATGATATCCCTATAAGAGTATTTATTAAAATTTACATGTTTTTTTAATTAACTCATCCCAAGGCATCATTAGGTCTAAGATCTTGGAATTTGTTTGAAAATCAGATCCTGGTAATATGGATAATATATATTCTAAATATTTGTAGGGATTTAATCCATTAACTTTTGCTGTTTCTACCAGCGAATATACACATGCACTTGCATTAGCCCCTTCTGGGCTACCGCAGAAAGTCCAATTTGCTGGTAGGGTTGTTCCTGGACTTTTTATATCTTTAGGGAGAGCACATGAGATTATTGACCGCTTACGTTGTATACACACAAAATCCCCCTTATCTTATAGTAAATATTACCTAATTGCTTTTCAATACATTTATCTCCTCTATTCCATCAACCTTCCATCTAATATAGATATAATCCGTTTGCTTTGCTTAGCTACCTGATTATTATGACTAATCACTATTATGGTATTGCCATTATCGTTCAGTTTCTTAAAAAGAGTTAATATATCCTTTCCAGTAGCAGAATCTAAAGAGCCAGTTGGTTCGTCTGCTAACAACAAAGCAGGTTCTGTTATTAAAGCACGGGCAATGGCCACTCTTTGCTGCTGCCCTCCTGAAAGCTCATTTGGCTTGTGAAATATCCTATCGGATAAACCGACAAGCTCAATATATTCATTTGCTTTTTCCACTGCTTCCTCTCTGCTCATTCCTCGCACAAGTAAAGGCATAATAATATTTTGTATGGCTGTATATTGAGGTATAAGATTATATTTTTGAAATATAAATCCTATTTTTTGATTTCTAATCCACGATAATTCCTTATTAGTACACTTATCTACCTCCATATCCTCAAATTGGTATGTTCCACTATCTAAAGTATCCATACATCCTAAAACATTCATCAATGTTGTCTTACCCGAACCAGAGGGGCCAAGGATAGCTAAATAATCACCTTTTTCAACTGTAAGACTGATATCTTTAAGCACATGCAAGCTTTCCTCTCCCATATAGTAAGATTTATTTACCTTTTCCATTCTAATTATTTCATTCACAAGATTACTCCCCCCTTTCATCCTAAAATTCTCACTACCTCTATACCTGCTTCTTTACCATCTATAACTTTTGGCTTTACCATTAATACTGTACCCTTTTTAATGGAATCCAAGGTTTCTTTTTTACCTAACCGATTTCTTATATCAGTCCCTGCAGGAATAATCAAAGTTCTACTTTCTCCAGTATAAGTTAAATTAATTTCTCCGTTTTCTCCGAAGATTGAACCGCCATATTCAGGGGGATTAGGTGCAATAATATCCTCCATACCTGGTGGGTTTTCCCTTTCCTCAATTTGCACCATAGGAACATGGGATTTTTTCTTCTCTTCAGGAGGTATCTCCTCATTCCAAGTCTCTTCTGGAACTGTACCTATTTCAATCTCAATTTCATTGCCTACGATACTTTTCACTTTTCCGTAAAAAGCCCTACTTATTTGTTCTATAATTTCATCATCAGTATACTCTCCATCTAAATCTGCATCAGAATATATTTCATTATCTTTTTCCCCTATATCATCCTCTCCCAATATGTCAACATCATTTTCGTTGCCTTCTGGCATTTCTTTATTAGAGCAAGCTGCAAGCATTAGAACTAAAGCCAATAAAAATACTATGGAACTTTTAACTTTTTTAATCACAATCATTCCCCTTTCATTTATTCATAATTTAAGGCATCAATAGGTTTCTCCTTTGATGCTCTATATGCAGGATAAAATCCAAAAACTGTACCTGTCAACAAAGAAAAGAATAATGCTGCTAATTGTCCTCCAACAGATGGAAGAACTGGAATCTCAGTATATTTCATAAGAGGCAATATAACAATACTTAAAAGCATCCCTGCTATGCTGCCAAATACGCTTATAGCTATGGATTCAAGAAGAAATTGCATCAATATATCACTTTCAGAACAGCCTAATGCTTTCAATATACCAATTTCTCTTGTACGCTCCTTAACGGATACAAATAGAACATTCATAATTCCAATTCCACTGACAATAAATACAATAGCTGCAACTGAAACCAAAATCATACTCATAATTTTAGCTGATTGAAGAGCAACATCCATTCTGCTACCTACATCTTCAATGGTATATACATCCCCATTTTCGAGGAAATAAGTAAGTGAACTACGAATCCATTTCATTGCAGTATCTACATTTGATACATCATTAGCTAGAGCAACTGCCCGAGGTATTGAAGAATCACTAAATACATATTCCTCACCTACAGAATAGGGAATAAATACAGAGGCATCTGGAAGGATTATTCCAACATTATCCCCTTTACGTTC
>JAAYFV010000019.1 GCA_012728075.1 Tissierellia bacterium | reverse complement strand
TATAATATAGTTTGATGAATAGATTGAGTACTGTGGGTACTGATAGATATTTATATAATTGATAAGCTTTAGGATTTATTAAATATAGAAAGGAATGATAGTTAAAATGGAAGAGATAGAGTTAATAGCAACTTCTACCTTTGGATTGGAAGCTGTGGTAAAAAGAGAATTGTTGAGCTTAGGTTACGAAGATTTAAAAGTAGAAAATGGAAAGATAACTTTTAAAGCTACAGAAAAGGATATTCCAAGGGTTAATCTATGGTTAAGATCTGCTGATAGGGTATTATTGAAAATGGGGGAATTTAAGGCAACTACCTTTGATGAACTATTTGAAAGGACTAAGGCTCTCCCTTGGGATGAATGGATTACAGAAGATGGGGAATTTATTGTAGAAGGGAAATCCGTAAACTCTCAATTGTTTAGCATATCTGATTGTCAAGCTATAGTTAAAAAGGCTGTAGTAGAAAAGTTGAAGACTAAATACCCTAGGGACTGGTTTGAAGAAACTGGGGCTAGATTTACCATTGAAGTATCCCTTTTAAAAGATGTGGCAACTCTTACTATAGATACATCAGGAGATGGGCTACACAAAAGGGGATATAGGGTTGATAGTGTAGAAGCACCGTTAAAGGAAACTTTAGCTGCTGCATTGGTTCAATTGAGTTATTGGAATAAGAATAGACTTTTAATAGATCCTTTTTGTGGTTCAGGTACTATTCCTATTGAGGCGGCTATGATAGGCAAAAATATTGCTCCAGGGCTTAATAGAAATTTTGCATCAGAAGGATGGCCTAGGGTGGATAAAAGGTATTGGCAGGATGCAAGAAGAGAAGCTTGGGATCTAATGTTATTAGATGAAAGATTGAATATAATAGCTTCCGATATAGATGAAAAGGCCATAAAGACAGCTAAGAAGAATGCTGAAGTTATAGGATTAGAAGAAGATATAAATTTTATTAGACAGGATGTGAGGGATTTAAAAATAGAGGAAGAATATGGAGTTATTATAACTAATCCTCCTTATGGAGAAAGGATTGGGGAAAAAAAGGAGGTAGAAAAACTATACATAGACATAGGAAATAAGTTTAGGAACCTAGATACCTTCTCCATATATGTATTAACTTCTAATGAGGATTTTGAGAAATTATATGGTAAACCAGCTAGTAGAAGGAGAAAATTATATAATGGAAGGATTAAAGTAGACTATTATCAGTACTATGGACCTAAACCTCCTAAAAAATAGTAGATAAAAGGATATATTAGGGTATATTTCTAATAACTATAATAAAAGAGGTGGATTATATGAGAATATATACAAAAACTGGGGACAAGGGTACTACTAGCTTATTTGATAACAAAAGGGTTTCTAAGGATGATATAAGAGTGGAAAGTTATGGTACTATTGATGAATTGGTATCTTTTTTAGGATTGGCTAAAAATTATATAGGTGATGAAGAGATATATAATATTATTCAAGAAGTTCAAAATAAGCTTTTTACAGTAGCTAGCAATTTGGCTACAGAGGATCAGACTAAAGTAAAATATAGAATAAAAGAAAGGGATATCAAATATTTAGAAGACAATATTGATAAATATATGGCTAGGCTTAAAGAACCAACGGGCTTTATAATACCTGGTTCAGGGAAAAGTTCTGGATATCTTCATGTTTGTAGGACTGTATGTAGAAGGGCAGAGAGGAGAATAATTACCTTAGAGGGCCACTCCCTAGTGGACCCCTTAGTAATCAAGTATATAAATCGACTATCTGATTTAATATATGCTTTAGCAAGATATTTGGAAGAAGAAGAAATAGCTGTAAAGTATGAAGACTAGATATTCATATTCTCAACTATCTTTTTAAGTTCAACTGCTATATGAGATAGATCTTCTATAGAAGCAGTTATTTCTTCCATAGAAGCTAAGTTATTTTCTACAGCAGCAGCACTAGTTTCAGAAGCTGCTGTTGTTTCTTCTGATATGGCAGATATTTCAGATGCCCTCTCTAAAATATATTCACTATTGTTTCGTACATCCTTTGCAGCGTCTGTAATTTCTATTATAGATACATTGATTTGATCTATATACATTAATAGATCATCAAAGGATTGCTTTGTTGAAGTAGCCATGCTTACACTTTCATGGACCACTTTACTTACTTCATCTATACTAGAAACGGCTTTATTACTACTATTGGTAACATTTGATGTGATAGATGATATTTCCTGTGAGTAGGTATGGGTAGCATCGGCAAGTTTTCTAATTTCCTCAGCAACTACTGCAAATCCCCTACCTGCATCCCCAGCTCTTGCAGCTTCAATAGCAGCATTTAGAGCCAACAAATTAGTCTGTTCTGCAATTTCATTAATTATAAGTACTATATTGTCTATATTCTTTATTTGACTATTTAATTCCTCTATTATACCAGAAGTATCTTTTGTATAGTTTTCTATTTGATTTACCATATGGATAATTTTGTCCACATCTTTAGTTCCTTGATCAGCAGATTTTGCCATATATAGGGATAGTTCTGTAGCTTGTTCTGCATAGTTTTCTGTATCTTGAGATAGATCATTTAGATTGGATATGGCTTCACTTAATTCTGTTATATTTTTAGAAGTATCCTCAGAGCCTTTAGCTATCTCATTGACGCTTATAGCAATATTCTCAACAGAGGTAGTAGTATCTTCTATAACTTGAGATAAATTTCTAGTATTGTTGGCTAAAACGTCTGAATGCTGTTTGATTCCTTCAGACATCTTTATACTATTTTTTACTATAGCATTTAAGGAATCATTAATATTTGTTAAGTTTTTAGCCTCTTTTATCTCCTTGATTTTAGAATAATCTCCTTTGGCTATTCTATCTATATCCATATGTAATTTATTTAAGGATTTAACAACTAGCGTATTAAATACTATATATAAAATCACACCAATTATTACTGTATTGACAATAGCTGAAACCAATATAGCAAATTGTGGGCTTAATTTTAAATCTATTTCTATAGTTTTGAATATAAAGTTAGATATAATGATACTTAAAAAAACTATTATGAAAGTTATGATTAGGAATTTAGATTTAATTTTATTAAACCCTTTCTTTTTAGTATTATTTTTAGACACAATAATCCCCCTTTACCAAATTAATATAACATATATATAATACTACATATTTAGATTAATGTTAATATTAAAAGGTAGTTTTGAAGCTAATAGCCTATATTTATCTATGTTTTTTCAAAAAATCTATAGAAAACTCCAATGGTATAGAAATTTTTAATAATAAAAAATATATTTTATAAAATTAAAAGCTAAAAAAAACCATGAGAAAACATCAGATAAAGGCAGGATTATGGTAAAAAAAGCAGAACATATGTATATTATGTCAATAATAAAAACTTTGTGTTTTAAAAATTAGTATGGTATTATTAAGTCGAGTATCTAATATTATTATCAGGTGATTTTATGATAGGAAGAGAATATTTAGAAGCAAAGATAAATGAATATACTTTGTTAAATTATCATGTATTGGAAAGTATGGCAGATTGGGTTAGGGTAGTTGATTATGATGGAAATATATTATATGCAAATAAAGCTATGAAAGAATCTTTGGGGGAAGATATAATAGGGATGAAATGTTATAAAGCCTATGGCAAAGATGAACCCTGTGGATTTTGCATTTCTAGAAGGAGTATGGAAACTAAGGAGACTATTCAAAAAGAAGAGATTATTAATGGAAGATATTTTTCGGTTAAAAGTTCTCCAATATTAGATGGTAATGGAGATGCTATAGCTGCTGTAGAGGTATTTAGAGATGTAACTAGGGAAAGGAAATTGGAGTTAGAGCTTATAGAAAAAAACAAGAAAATGAGTAAGGATTTATTATTTGCTAAAAGACTCCAGCGAAAGATATTGCCTAAAAAAGGTATATATAGCACCTTAAAGATAGATCATCTCTATAAACCATGTGAAATGTTAAGTGGAGATATGTTTGATATATATTTTATAGATGATGAAAACATAGGAATATATATATGTGATGTGGTTGGTCATGGAGTTACCGCATCTATGATGACCATGTTCGTAAGGCAAACCATGAGATCTATAAAAGATGATATTTTGAGTCCATCAGCTACTTTAACAGAACTACACAAAAGGTTTGTAGCTTTAAATCTAGGTGCAGACAAATATTTTACTATATTTTATGGAATATATAATATCAAGAATAAACAATTAAAATATTCTAATGCAGGTCACAATTGCATTCCTATCAGATTTAATACCGATCAAGTTACATTGCTTAAGACAAAGGGGTTTCCCATATCTTTAATACTAAATGAAATATATTATGATGAAAATGATATTTTATTAAATAAAGGAGATAAGATTTTATTCTACACTGATGGTATAACAGAGGTAAAAAACATAGATGGAGATGAGTTTGGAGTAGAGAGGGTAATAGATGTTATAAAAATGGGAGAAACTCAGTTATTAGATAGAATAATCAGGGAAGTGGAAAAATACAAATGGGGAGAACAAGAGGATGACTATGCTATGGTTCTTATGGAGGTCCTTGGTTAATATTAGCACTTCGGGAATAATCCGAAGTGCTTTAGTATATAAGGATTATTTAATGTTATAATAATATTTGAATTATAAATATTGTGGGAGGGTAATATTATGGATAATATTAGATTTGATTATTCTAACAGTTTTATTAAGGAACATGAAATGGATTATTTGGAGCCTTTTATAATTGCTTCACATAATCTATTACATGAAAAGAAGGGTCCTGGCAAGGAATATACTGGATGGGTTGATTTACCTAAGGATTATGATAAAGAGGAATTTATACGAATTCAAGAAACATCTAAAAAGATTAGAGATGATTCTCAAGTGTTTATAGTTATAGGCATAGGAGGTTCTTATTTAGGGGCAAGAGCTTGTATACAAGCTTTAAATCATAATTTTTATAACTATATATCAAAGGACAAAAGAACTGGTCCAGAAATATATTTTGTAGGTAATAATATAAGCAGTAATTATATATTGGATTTATTTGATGTAATAGAAGGAAAAGATATAAGCGTAAATGTTATATCCAAATCTGGAACTACTACTGAACCTGCTTTAATCTTTAGATTATTTAAATCCTATATGGAAGATAAATATGGGAAAGAGGAATCAAAGAAAAGGATATATGTAACCACAGATAGATCCAAGGGTGCCTTGAAGGAATTAGCTGAAAAGGAAGGATATGATACCTTTGTTATACCAGATGATGTAGGAGGTAGATACTCTATATTTACAGCAGTAGGATTACTTCCTATAGCTGTATCAGGAATAGATATAGAAGAAATCATGAAGGGGGCATTGGATGGTAGAGAGGAGTATTCCTCAAATAGTTTAAGGAACAATATATGTTATCAATATGCAGCAGCAAGAAATATATTGTATAACAAAGGTAAATATATAGAGATACTTGTAAACTATGAACCTAATCTATACTATCTAATGGAATGGTGGAAGCAATTATATGGAGAATCAGAGGGCAAAGATGGGAAAGGTATATATCCATCATCAGCTAATTTTACCACAGATCTCCATTCTTTAGGTCAGTTAATTCAAGATGGCAGGAGGAATATATTTGAAACTACCATACATGTAGAAGATCCAGGAAGGGATATAAAGATAAAAAAAGAAAAAGATAATCTTGATGGTCTAAATTTTCAATCGGGAAAGAGCATAGATTTTGTAAATAAAAAGGCTTTTGAAGGTACTTTGATGGCTCACACAAAAGGGGGAGTACCTAATTTAGTCATTAGTTTACCTGAGATGAATGAATACTACTTTGGAAAGCTTATATATTTCTTTGAAAAATCTTGTGCCATAAGTGGTTATATCTTGGGGGTTAATCCCTTTGATCAACCAGGAGTAGAAGAGTATAAGAAGAATATGTTTAGATTATTAGGTAAACCTGGATATTAAACTATAGAATAGATTCTACTGAATATGCTAAGGCTTTTCAGTAGAATCTTAGTTTTTGGAGGCTTTTTAATATTTTAAGATGGAAACAAAAATCGTTAATAAAATAACAACCTCTTATTGTATTGTTATGAAAATTTTGATAATATATGGTTAAGATAATCTAAATATTGAAAAATAAGGGAGGGTGAAAGATGAAATTTGAGTATTTACTATTTGATAGAAAGGGAAACATAGGCATACTATACATAAATAGACCAGATGCTTTAAATGCATTAAATTCACAGGTTTTAGAGGAATTAGATAGGGCTGTAGATAGAATAATAGAAGATAAAGATATACATATACTTATTATAACAGGAAAAGGACGAGCCTTTGTAGCTGGAGCTGATATTGGGGAAATGAAGGATATGGATATACTTGAAGCTAGAAGGTTTGCAGATAAAGGCCACAAGCTCTTTAGAAAGATAGAGCTGATGGAGAAACCTGTAATAGCTGCGGTAAATGGATTTGCCCTAGGAGGGGGCTGTGAATTATCCATGTGTTGTGATATTAGAATAGCCTCTGATAAAGCTAAATTTGGACAACCAGAAGTAGGACTAGGTATAATACCAGGCTTTGCAGGGACCCAAAGGCTAGCTCGAATTGTAGGCATAGGAAGAGCTAAAGAATTGATATTTACATCAGATATGATAGATGCTGAAAAGGCCTATGAAATCGGACTGGTAAATAGGGTTGTTCCAGCAGAAGATTTAATAGAAGAAGCAATAGATATGGCTGAAAGGATTGGTTTTAATGGACAAATTGCAGTAAGGTTTGCAAAGACAGCTATAAATGAAGGAATGGAGACTAATATGGAAGCGGGAATGGCCATTGAAAAGGATTTGTTTGGATTATGTTTTGCTACAGAAGATCAAAGGGAAGGTATGGAAGCTTTTTTAGAGAAACGTAAACCAAATTATAAATTAAAATAATATTTGGAGGTGTTCATGTGAAAAAAATTGGTATATTGGGTAGGGGAACTATGGCTTCAGGTATAGTTCAGATATTTGCCCAAAAGGATTATGATGTGATAATGTGGGTTAGGAATGTAGATCCCTCTGAGCCAAGAGGAAGCTTAAAGATTGTAGACAAAAACTTAGATAGGCTAGTTAAAAAAGAAAAGATAACCCAAGAAGATAAAGAATCCATATTAGGTAAAGTAGACATAACAACGGAGTACAAAGATTTAAAGGATTGTGATTTAATCGTTGAGGCGATAGCTGAGGATATGGATTTGAAAAAAGAGACGTTTAAAAAGCTAGATGAATTGGTGAAAGAAGATGCAATACTAGCTACCAATACTTCCTCTTTATCCATTACCGAGATAGCAAAGGTTACCAATAGGCCTGACAAGGTTATAGGTATGCATTTTTTCAATCCAGTACCAGTAATGAAGTTAGTTGAGGTAATAAAAGGCCTTGGTACCTCTGAGGAGACTAAGGATGCCATAGTGAATTTGTCAAAGGATTTAGGTAAAACTCCAGTAGAGGTAGAAGAGTCTCCTGGTTTTGTGGTAAATAGAATACTTATCCCCATGATAAATGAAGCTATAAGTATACTTGGAGATGGAGTTGCTACTGTAGAAGATATTGACCAAGCTATGAAACTAGGTGCAAACCACCCCATGGGGCCCTTAGCCTTGGCAGATTTGATAGGATTAGATGTTTGCTTAGCAATTATGGATGTATTATATGACGAATTTAAGGATTCAAAATATAGAGCTCATCCTCTTTTAAGAAAGATGGTTAGAGGAGGATATTTGGGTAGAAAAACTAAAAAAGGATTCTACGATTATAGTAAATAATAGAAATTCCCTAGTTTCCTAGGGAATTTCTGCTATATAAAAGAGTATATTGGACACAATATATAAAAAATAATGTTGCGAAAGGTGGTTATTTGATGAAACGATTTTGGAGTGCATTTATCGTGTCCTCTATACTTTTTTTTATTGCCATATATTTGGGATCCTATTCTTTTACAAAATTTAATGACCCCCATATAATTGGAGGACAATATCAAAAACCAATAGTTACAAAAGAGGACAAATCAGATGATAGAAAGGAGGAATTTACTTCCCTTAAGGAAGCAATAGAAAAAAGTAATAGAATCAATTTGATGATATTGGGAATGGAGGATATAAGAACGGATGTTATAATATTTGCTTCTATAGATTTAGATAATAAAACTGTAAATGGAATATCTGTACCTAGGGATACCTATATTCATAGGAAAGGTTTTGATGGAGCTGAACAGAGAAAAATATATGCCATATATGGTGAACATGGTATAAAAGGCGTTAATAAGGCTTTATCTTATATATTAGAAGGAGTTCCTATACATCATTATATAATAGTAGATTATGAAGGAGTGAAACATATGGTAGATGCTATTGGAGGGGTAGAGGTGGTAGTACCTTTTACTATGAGGTATACAGATCCTACAGCGGTTCCTCCTTTAAATATATACATAGAAGAAGGTAAACAAATTTTAAATGGGGAAAAAGCTTTAGATTTTTTAAGGTATAGAAAAGGAAACAATAGTAAGGAAGGATACATTGATGGAGACTTAGGTAGGATAAAAGCTCAACAGCAGTTTATTCAATCTTTTGTAAGAAAAGCTTTATCCTATCGTTTACCAATTGTGGTTAAAAAGGGATTTGAATATGTAGAAACGGATATAAAATTATCAGATGCATTATCTTATGCTGCTAAGGCAATAGGGATTAAATCTGAAGATATTACTATAGTTACATTGCCTGGAACAGGGGAATTTAAATCTTTTGATGGGAAACTACTTTCCTATTTTATATGTGATCCATTTAAGACTAAGGAGCTATTAGAAGACATATATAATGTAAAAAACCCCCAATAGATTAGGGGGTTAAATAGCCTCTTTCTCATTACTTTTCAACAAAGATTCTCCAATAGTATATACATTCCCAGCACCCATGGTGACTATGATATCACCATTTTGTACTCTATCTAGTAAATAGCTTTCTATTTCTTCAAAGGAAGATATGTACTTAGCATCTATCCCCTTTTTAACTAATGCATTTACCAAATCAGTAGAATGGATTAGTCCTGTATCCTTTTCTCTTGCGGCATATATATCGGGTATTATTACCTTATCCGCTTGTGAAAAGGACTCAGTAAAATCATTTAACAATAATTTAGTTCTAGTATAGGTATGAGGTTGAAAAACACACCAAATATGTCCATTGGTAGAGTTTTTTAAAGCATCTAATGAAGCTCTGATCTCCGTTGGATGATGAGCGTAATCGTCGATTATTTTAACCCCATTTTTTACTCCCTTTAATTCTAATCTTCTTTGAACTCCTTTATAGCTTTGTATAGCTTCCAATATGATTTCTATAGGAACACCTAATACATGGCTTGAGGCGATACTTGCTAAAGCATTATACACATTGTGTTTTCCCATTACGTTCAACTGTACAGGATATAGGGATTCTCCTTTTATATTTAACATAAACTTTGGATAGCCTTCCGGGGTGAAGGAGATATTTTCTGCTGTATAATGGGCTTTTTTATCTACAGCAAAGGTGATAACATTAGCATTTGTATTATTTATGACCTTTTGAGCATTTGAGTCATCTGCATTTATAATCATATAACCCTGAGGTTGAATATTTTTGCCATAGCTTACAAAAGTGTCTACAATATGATCTATATTCTTAAAATAATCTAGATGATCTTCTTCCATATTTAATATAATTGCCATAGTAGGATAGTATTTTAAAATATTACCCTTATATTCACAGGCTTCTGTTAATATATAGTCCCTGGTTCCAAGTTTTACATTTCCTCCTATTTCATTTAATTGTCCTCCAAGCAATATGGTTGGGTCTAAGGTAGATCGATTTAATATGGTAGCTATCATACTAGTTGTTGTAGTCTTACCATGGGTACCTGATACTGCAATGGAATTGGTATAATTTTTCATTAAAGCGCCTAAAAATGTAGCCCTATCTACAGTGGGGATACCATTGTTTAAAGCTTCTATTAGTTCTTCATTATCTTTGGATATAGCATCAGTATATACAATTAAATCTGCACCTACTATATTGTCTTTGTTATGGCCTATATGTATATTGGCCCCTAGTTTCTTTAATCTCTCTATTATATAGCTATTGTTTGCATCAGATCCAGAAATTTCATATCCTTCAGTTAACAAAATTTCTGCTAAACCACTCATACTTATTCCACCAATACCTATAAAATGGATGTGCTTGTACTTGTGGTCATTTATGGAAAATGTAAACATAAACTTACCTCCTATATAGTCAAATTAAACTTTTCTTTTTTATTATTACCAAGTTGAATATTAATATTATTTTATTCTATTTTAATTTTTTTGTCACTGCTTGATTATATCATATTACTATAATAATAAAAAGGCAACTTTTACATAGATTTATGATTTATTCTAAGGCAAAATAATTATAAAAACGGGAAAAAGCAATAATTTTAAATAAAAACTAAAGAATTTTTAAAAAATAAGAAGGATTTTCTAAAATGATAGAGAATATAGTGAATATTCAATAATATTATTTTCAGCTGGACTTCTTGGGAAGGTGGTGAAAAAATCTGTGAAGGTAACTGACGTAAGGGTAAGAAAGGTTACTGAAGAAAGTAAAATGAAAGCTATTGTATCCGTAACCTTTGATGATGAGTTTGTTGTCCATGACATAAAGATAATTGAAGGACAAAATGGTCTTTTTATAGCTATGCCTAGTAGAAAAATGCCCGATGGAGAATTTAGAGACATAGCTCACCCAATTAATGCTGAAACTAGAAAAAAGATTCAAGATGCAATTTTAGAGGAGTACGAAAAAGTACTAACATCTGAGTAATTAAGGACCTAGGGGTCCTTTTTTACTTAAATACCTTATTTTGAAAGGTAAATTAAAAAATATCAAATTATTATTGGACATATATACTAAATAGGTTAAAATATTATTTGGATAGATTAATATAAAACGAGGTGTTAATATGGACATATCTATAATACTAGCAGCAGGAGAAGGGACTAGGATGAAATCCAATAGGCCTAAAGTATTACATAATATATGTGGGAGACCCATATTGAAGTATGTAATAGAGGCAAGTAAAAATGCCCATATAGATGAAAGCTATGTAATAGTAGGTCATGGAGGAGATGAAGTTAGAGAGGAGTTTAAGGATTCAGATATAGTATTTATAACTCAACCAATAGGGGAAGAATATCCCTATGGTACAGGTTATGCAGTAATGCAGGCAATAGATTATATACAAGATGACAGTAATGTAGTAATATTATATGGGGATACTCCCTTAATAAGAGCCAATACTATCCAAAATTTAATGGAATACCATAAAGAAAACAAATATGATGGTACAGTTCTAACAGCCAATTTAGAAGACCCTACTGGATATGGCAGGATTGTTAGAGATGAAAAAGGACATATACAGGAAATAGTAGAACATAAGGATGCTACTTATGAGGAATTAAAAATCAATGAAATCAATTCAGGAATATATTGTTTCAATGGGAAATTACTTAAGTATGCCATTGGGAAAATAGATAAGAACAATGCTCAAGGAGAATACTATGTAACTGATGTAATTAGAATACTTAAGGAAGAAGGTTATAGTGTAGGAGCTTATACCATAGAGGAAGAGACGGAAATATATGGTGTTAACTCTAGGGCACAGTTAGCTTATTGTGAAAAGATTATGAGAAAAAGGATAAATAAAAAACATATGATGGAAGGGGTTACCCTTATCAACCCAGAAAATACCTATATAGAAGATGGTGTTATTATAGGAAGAGATAGTATAATATATCCAGGGGCAATACTTGCGGGAAATACTGTTATAGGAGAAGAATGTATTATTGGTGAAAATTGTAGAATTGAGGACAGCAGGATAGGAAACAAGGTGGAAATATATTCATCTACTATAACTGAGAGTAGTGTAGATGATGAATGTCGTATAGGGCCTTATGCCCATCTTAGACCTAATAGCCATCTAGGTAAAAATATAAAGATAGGTAATTTTGTAGAAGTTAAAAATTCTACAATTGGGGATAATTCTAAAGCAGGACATCTAGCCTATATAGGAGATGCAGATGTGGGAAGAGATGTTAATATTGGCTGTGGTGTGGTATTTGTAAATTATGATGGTCAAACTAAATTTAGATCTATCGTTGAGGATAATGCTTTTATTGGGAGTAATGCTAATTTAGTTGCCCCGGTACTTGTAAAACAATGGGGTTATGTAGCTGCTGGCTCGACTATTACTGAGGATGTATCCGAAGGTTGCCTTTCTATTGCTAGAGCTAGACAGGTTAATAAAGAAGGTTGGGTAGAGAAAAAAGGCTATAAAAGGGACAAATAAACTATAGGAGGAGTATGGAATGAAGCTACGTAGAGGCGATATAAAAGTATTTTCAGGTAATGCCAATAAGGAATTGGCAAAGGAAATATGCAAGGAGCTTGGAGTACCCTGTGGCTGTTGTGAAGTTGGAAGATTTAGCGATGGAGAGATATTTGTAAATATAGATGAAACTGTTAGAGGCGCAGATGTATTTATAATTCAACCTACTTGCACACCAGTAAATAACAATTTAATGGAACTTTTAATATTGATAGATGCTTTTAAAAGGGCATCTGCTGGTAGAATAAATGCAGTAATTCCATATTATGGCTATGCAAGGCAGGATAGGAAGACTAAAGCCCGTGAACCTATAACAGCTAAATTAGTTGCAGATTTGTTGACAGTAGCAGGAATAGATAGAGTTGTAAGTATGGATCTACATGCAGGGCAAATTCAAGGGTATTTTAATTTACCCGTAGACCATTTGTCAGGAGTTCCTATTTTGTCAGAATATTTTAAGGGAATTGTTGATGGGGAAACGGTTATAGTATCACCAGACTTAGGTGGGGTAACTAGGGCAAGGAATTTTGCCAACCTTTTAGATTTACCTATAGCTATTATTGAAAAGAGAAGGCCTAAAGCAAACGTTTCAGAAGTGATGAATGTAATAGGGGATATTGAAGGTAAAAATGTGGTAATAGTGGATGACATAATAGATACTGCAGGGACTATTACTAAAGCAGCTCAGGTTTTAAAGAATTTTGGGGCTAAAACTGTATACGCTTGTGCTACGCATCCAGTCTTATCTGGACCAGCTGTAGAGAGGATAGAGGAATCTGTAATAGAAAAGTTTGTTATAACAGATACCATACCTTTAGAAAAGGATAAGAAAATAGACAAAATAGAAATAGTAAGTGTTGCACCAATATTTGCCGAAGCCATAAGAAGGATTCATGAGAATGAATCTGTAAGTATACTTTTTGATTAGAAGCTAGAAGGTGATAAATTGTTTGCAGTAGTAGGATTAGGAAATCCAGGTAGAAACTATTCAGGTACAAGACATAATGTTGGGTTTGATACTGTGGAGTTATTAGCTAATAGAAACAATATCAATTTAAATAAAATAAAATTCAAATCTATATATGGAGAAGGTATTATAGGAGGGAAAAGGGTTATACTCCTAAAACCACAAACCTATATGAATAATAGTGGCATGGCAGTATTAGATGTATATAATTACTATAAGATGCCCTTGGAGAATATACTAGTAATAGTAGATGATGTGGATATTGAATTTGGTACTATACGTATTAGAAAAAAAGGTAGTGATGGAGGGCATAATGGTTTAAAATCTATAATATATCAATTAGGCAGTCAGGATTTCCCAAGGATAAAGATTGGTATAGGAAAAAGAAAAGAAGGACAAGATCTAGCAGATTTTGTATTAAGTAAATTTTCCAAAGATGAGAAACCACGTATTGAAGAGGCTGTATTAAATGCAGCAATGGCAGTAGAGACCATTATAACCTATGGTATAGATGAAGGAATGAATCAATTCAACACAAAAAAGAAGGAAGCCCAGGAATAGTTCCTGGGCTGCTGTACATGTTTAAGGAGCTGGTTAAATGCAAAATATGTTAATAGACCCGCTAAAAAATTTAGTCTCTTATGGTAAGCTTATAGAGGATATTGAAGATAAAAAGAGCCCTATATCTACCCATGGTATAATAGATGAAAATTTAGGGCATATGGTCTATGCTTTAAATCAACATATGGGGAAACAAATTTTTATCATAACTTATGATGATAGAAAATCTAAAAGAATATATGAAGATATAAAAAATTTTGATGAAAAAATAGTAGAACTTTTTCCTACTAGGGAATTACTTTTTTATAAGGTAGATGCCATTAGTTCAGAGGTTAATAATCAAAGATTAAAAATTTTATCTAGATTAATATTAAAAGAGCCAATTATAGTGATAGCTTCTATAGAGAGTATGTTAACTAAAATTATGGAACCAAGTATATTCAAACAATATATGATAAGCATTAAACAAGGTGAGCAAATAGAATTAGAACGACTAGTAGAAAAGCTTGTATCCTCTGGATATGAGAGGGAGGCTATGGTAGAAGGAGTGGGACAATTTAGCATTAGAGGAGGGATAATAGATATTTATTCTCCCAATTATGATACCCCTTATAGAATAGAATTGTTTGATGATGAAATAGATTCTATTAGATCCTTTGACTTAGGTACTCAAAGATCATTAGAGGTAGTAGATTCTATTTTTATAACTCCTGCCAAAGAGGTATTTATCATAGATAAGTATAGGGATAATATAATTTCTAATATGAAAGAAGATATACAGAGAGGTACCAAAAGGCTAGGAAAAGGCTCAAAAGTTAAGACTGTTATAGAAGATAAATTTAATGGATATGTAGAGGAGATATTTGAAAAGATTAATATATCCAATATGGATATGATTACACCTTATATACCAGGGGAACACTTATCAAATATTTTAAACTATATTGAAGATGATGCTTTAGTATTTATAGACGAACCTAGGAGGATAGAGGAAAGATATAATAACATTAGAGAAGAGTTTTTGCTTAAGTATTCCCATGCTTTTGAAGCAGGTGAGGCATTATCTAAACATGAAAAGATAATTTATGATTATATGGATATAGTAAAAGACATTAATAGTAAAATATGTATAATTAATACCGCTTTACTTAAACAAGATCCCATATTTAAACCTAAATCCATATTGAGATTTTCTTCTAAATCCATGCAATCTTTTCATAATAATATGGAAATTTTAAAAGAGGAACTAGAACATTATAAATACAGGGGATATAAAGTTATAATTTTAGCTGGTACGGAACAAAGAGGTAAAATATTACATGATCACTTAATGGATCTTGGTTTAGAATGTAGTTATGTAGATGACAATAATAGGGAAATCAAGACAAGTCAGGTGTTTATAACAACAGGGAGTATAACAAGGGGATTTGAATATTCGGATATTAAATTTGCAATTATATCTGAAGGGGAAATATATGGTACCTATAAGGAAAGAGCTAAAGGAGCAAAAAAGAAGGCTAAAGAAAGTACCATCAGTTTTTCTGATTTAAATATTGGGGATTATGTTGTTCATGAGAATCATGGCATTGGTCAATATGAAGGGATTGAACAATTAAATATACAAGGGGTTAAAAAAGATTACTTAACCATAAATTATAGGGGAAATGATAAATTATATGTACCTATAGATCAGATGAATTTGATTCAAAAATATGTAGGGGCTGATTCTGCTAAGCCTAAAATCAATAAGCTTAGTAGCTCTGAGTGGGCTCGAACTAAACAAAGAGCAAAAAAAGCTGTAGAGGATATGGCCAAGGATCTATTAGAGCTATATGCTATAAGGGAAAGCCAACAAGGATATGCCTTTTCAAAAGATACTCCATGGCAGAGAGAATTTGAAGATTTATTCCCCTATGAGGAAACGGAAGGGCAGATTAGAAGTATAGAAGAGATAAAAAAGGATATGGAAAGCACAAGACCCATGGACAGATTATTGTGTGGAGATGTGGGATATGGGAAGACAGAAGTAGCTTTAAGGGCGGCCTTTAAAGCTGTAATGGATGGTAAACAAGTAGCTTTTTTGGTGCCTACTACCATATTAGCCCAGCAACATTACAACACCATGATTGAAAGGTTTGACTCCTTTCCCATAAATATAGCCATGTTGAGTAGATTCAGAACAGTTTCAGATCAGAAAAATACCGTAGATGGATTGAGAAAGGGTACCGTGGATATAGTAGTAGGTACTCATAGATTATTGTCTAAAGACATAATATTTAAAGATCTTGGTTTACTTATAATAGATGAAGAACAGAGATTTGGAGTTAAACATAAAGAGAGGTTGAAAAAGCTAAAAGAAAATGTAGATGTATTAACTCTTACCGCTACACCTATACCTAGGACCCTCCACATGTCCCTTATAGGCATTAGAGATATGAGTATTATAGAGGAACCTCCTGAGGAGAGATATCCTATACAAACCTATGTAGTAGAGTTTAATGAACAGATGATACGAGAAGCTATATTGAAGGAAATAGAAAGAGGTGGCCAGGTATATTTCGTGTACAATAGGGTTGACACCATAGATAGGATGGCTGCTAAACTAAGGGATTTGGTTCCAGAAGCTAGTATAGCGGTGGGGCATGGGCAGATGAGCGAAAGGCATCTAGAAAAGATAATGATGGATTTCATATCTATGGAGTACAATGTTTTGGTAAGCACCACTATTATCGAGACTGGGTTAGATATACCTAATGTAAATACCATAATAATATATAATGCAGATAAAATGGGATTATCTCAATTGTATCAACTAAGAGGTAGGGTAGGTAGGACCAACAGAGTATCCTATGCTTATTTGACTTATGAGAAAGACAAGGTTTTAACAGAAGTAGCAGAAAAAAGGCTTAGGGCTATAAGAGATTTTACTGAGTTTGGTTCAGGTTTTAAAATAGCTATGAGGGATTTGGAAATAAGGGGAGCAGGAAATCTTTTAGGTGTAGAACAACATGGCCATATTGAGGCTATAGGCTATGATCTATATGTGAAGTTTTTAAATGAAACCATAAAAAGATTAAAAGGTGAAAGCTTTGAAGAGTTAGTGGATACCACTATTGATTTAGATATAGATGGCTATATTCCTAAAGACTATATAGAAGATGAAGAACAGAAGATAGAAATATATAAAAAGATTGCTGTTATTGAAAACTTAGAGGATTATAGGGATCTAGTAGATGAATTAATAGATAGATTTGGAGATATGCCAGTAGAAGTTGAAAATCTATTAGATATCTCCTATATAAAAAACCGTGCAAGTATTTATCATATTGATAATATATATCAGATTGGAAATATATTGGTATTGGAGTTCAAATCTATGGACTATATATCTCCAGATTTAATCCATTATCTATCAGAACAATATGGACGAAGAATTACCTTTGATTTGTCTAATAACCCTTCCTTTAGATATAGATTTAGAAAGGATATATTAGTTGAATTAAAAGGATTAATTGAAAAAATTAGTGGTTTTCTTAATAATAGAGATAAGGTATAATATATTTAGGTATACTTATTAGAAAGGATGTTATAATTGTTTAAGTTTAGAAAAAAGTATTTAATAGTTGTGCTGATTATAAGCATAATGTCTTTAGCTTTTTCAGGATGTGGGAAAAAGCAAGGGGAAATTGTAGCTAAGGTTAATGGGGATGTAATCACCCAGGAGGAATTTGATAGGGAATTTGAAATGGCAAAAAAGATAAAACAAAAACAGTTTGGCGAAGATATACTGTTTAAAGAGATGGGGAACAATAAAGTATTTGAGGACGTATTGAGAGAAGAAACATTAGATATTTTAATAGAAGATAAACTTATAAGACAAGAGCTAGATAGGTTAAATATAACCTTAACTGATGAAGAAATAGATAGGGCTATTAAAACTCGATATATCGATGAATTAGGTGGAGAAGAGGAGTATAAAGCATATTTAGAGAACAATGGTTTTACAGAAGAGTTTTTTAGGCAACAACTGGAAAGGATTCTTTTGTTTGAAAAATATGCAGAATATTATTTTGATAAAATAGAGCTATCAGAGAAAGAATTAAAAGATTATTTTGAAAAGAACAAAGATTCTTTAATAAAGGTTAAAGCTAGTCATATATTAGTTCCCACAGAAGAAGAAGGAAAAAAAGTGTTAGAAAAACTTAAAAAAGGCGAAGATTTCTATAGTTTAGCTGCCACTGAATCTATGGATGAAGATTCTGCAGTAAAAGGTGGAGCAATAGAAGATGGAAATTATTTTACTAGAGGTGAAATGCTAGAAAGTTATAAGGAAATTGAAAATGTAATTTTCCAACTAAATATAGGAGAAATAAGCGATTTAGTGGAATCAGAATTAGGCTATCACATCATATTATTAGAAGATAAAATAGATACCTATGAAGAATTAAAAGAAGATGTGATAATAAGATTAAAGAATGAGAAATATATGGAGGAGTTATCTAATTTAAAAAATAAAGCTAAAATAAAAATATATATGGATTTAAATAAAAAGGAATAAACTAATAATAAAAAACTTTGTAGCTGACTACAAAGTTTTTTATTATTAATGGAATATTAATGGAAAAACTTTAACTTAAATCTACCATTTATGTATAAATAATTCCTATTAGTAAAATAATAAATATACAACAAAATTTCTTGAGGAGGGAAACAATGAAGGCAACTGGAATAGTTAGACGTATTGATGATTTAGGCAGAGTAGTTATACCTAAAGAAATAAGAAGAACCTTGAGAATTAGAGAAGGCGATCCATTGGAGATATTTACCGATAGAGAGGGAGAAGTAATACTTAAAAAATATTCTCCAATTGGAGAATTAACTGAATTTGCTAATGAGTATTGTGAGTCTTTATATGAAGCTACAAATTATACATCCATTATATCTGATAGAGATACTATAATAGCTATTGCTGGTGGTTCTAAGAAAGAATATCTTCAAAAGAGGATAAGTCCAGAATTGGAAAAAATAATGGAATCTAGAAAAACTTATTTTACTGGGGAAAATATGAAACCTATGAAAATATTTTATGAAGATACTAGCGATGATGAATATACAGCCCAAGTAATAGCACCTATAATCATGCAAGGAGATCCCATAGGTACTGTGATACTGGTAACCAAGGATGAAGGTGCTACTGTAGGGGATATAGAGATAAAGCTGGCAGAAACTGGTGCTGCCTTTTTAGCTAAACAGATGGAAAGTTAAAAGTATGCCTACCAATTGTGGTAGGCTATATTAATTTTTGGTGTTATATAATATAATATTATAAGCCATACATTTTTGGTATAATGAGTTTAGCTTAATCTAAATAATAGGGGGAATAGATGATGAGCAAAGATAATTTTTTAAAGGGAGCAGCTATTTTGAGTATAGCAGGAGCCATTGTGAAAATACTTGGGGCTTTTTATAGAATACCCCTTAACAATATATTGGGAAGTGAAGGAATAGGATACTATCAAACAGCTTATCCCTTATACGTACTATTGCTTACTATATCTACAGCTGGTTTTCCAGTAGCTATAGCTAAGTTAGTTTCTGAAAAACGTGCTTTAGGGGATCATAGAGGGGCTCATAAGGTATTTAAAGTAGCTTTTTTAGGGATGTTAATAGCTGGCTTACTTACTTCTTTATTCGTATTTGCAAATGCAAAGGCTGTAGTCAGAAGCTGGGGAAATGAAGATGCATACTATGCTTTAATAGCTTTGGTCCCTGCATTATTTTTTGTGCCAATAATGTCAGCATTTAGAGGTTATTTTCAAGGGAGACAGACTATGACCCCTACAGCTTTATCTCAAATTGCCGAACAGATTTTTAGGGTAGCAGCAGGCTTGTTATTGACTTATTATCTACTTGACATGGGTTTACCTATAGCAGCAGGAGGAGCGTCTTTTGGTGGTTCTATAGGTGCTATTGCTGGGGCTTTTACTATGACTATTATATATTTTTCTAAAAGGGGAGAAATAGGGGAAGAGCTAAGGAATAGTCCTGAAAATGAAGAAAGTGCAAGTAAAATAATAAAAGATTTACTTGCTATAGCAATTCCCATAACCATTGGAGCAGCCATTGTACCTATAATGAACTCTATAGATACTTTATTAGTGTTTAAACGTTTAGAAACCATTGGCTTTACCAAAGAGGAAGCTAATTCATTATTTGGCCAGTTAACAGGTCATGCTCAAACTTTGATAAATTTGCCCTTAATATTTTCAACTGCTCTTTCCATATCTTTGGTACCTGCTATTTCAATGGCGAATACCAAGAAAGATTATAGGGATATAAGGAATATTACCTCTTCAGGTATGAGGATTACACTTCTCATAGGATTACCTGCTGCTTTTGGGTTATTCATATTAGCAGAACCTATTATAGGATTGTTGTATTTTAAGCTTAGTCCAGAGGAAATTGCAAGTACAGGAAGGATACTTTCTATCCTCTCCTTTGGGGTTATATTTTTAACATTTGTTCAATCTTTGACGGCTATATTACAGGGGCTTGGTAAACCAATGGTTCCAGTAATAAACCTAGCTATAGGAGCAGCTATTAAGGTATTTTTAACTTATGTTTTGACGGGGATACCAAATATTAATGTAAAAGGAGCTGCTATATCTACTGTAATTGCTTATTTTATAGCTTCATTACTTGACTTAATGGCTGTTGGCAAGTATACTAGATTAAAATTAGATGTAGTAGATATTTTTATAAAACCGTTTTTTGCCTCAGGCATAATGGCTTTGGTAGCCAGGTTAGTTCATATGGGTTTTACAACTATAATTGGTAGTAGACTATCTACTATAGTTGCTATAATAATTGCCGCAGTAGTTTATTTTATATTACTTTTAACTATAGGCTTACTAACCTACGAGGATTTTAAATTACTACCCAATGGAGATAAGATAGCCAATAAGTTGGTTAGATTTAAATTATTAAAAAGATAGACCAAAACACAAAGGAGTAGTGGATATGGGGAAAATATATGTATTAGGCTTAGGACCAGGAAGTATAGAGGATTTAACTATAGGAGTTGTGGAAAGGATTAGAAGTGGTGATAAGAACTATCTAAGAACGGAAAAACATCCTACAGTAAAATATTTTAAGGATAACAACATCCCCTATGAATCCTATGATTATGTATATGAGCAAGAAGAGGATTTTTTGGGAGTATATGAGCGTATTGTAGAAGATTTAATCCAGAAGGCTGATAAATACGGTACTATAAACTATCTAGTTCCTGGGCATCCTATGGTAGCCGAAAAGACAGTTGAAATCCTATTGGAAAGAAAAGATGAGAGGTTAGAAGTAGAGCTTTTGTCAGGAATAAGCTTTGTAGAACCTATTTTGGAACTTGTGAGAAGGGACCCTATAGATGGGTTAAAAATTGTAGACGGCAGCCATTTTAAATTTAAAGATATAGATATTAATCTTGATTGTATTGTAACTCAGGTATATAATACTAGAGTCGCCTCTAATATTAAGTTAGTGCTATCCCAGGTATATGGAGATGAATATAAAGTATATCTTATTAATAGTGCAGGAATAGAAGGAGAAGAGGAAGTTTGTTATATTTGTATATATGAGCTAGATAGGATAGATAATATTGGGCCTTTTACGAGTATATATATACCCAAAGTGGATAAAATAACTAAAAAAATATATAGTATTACCGATATTATTAGTACAGTAGAATTATTAAGAAGCGAGGAAGGTTGCCCCTGGGATAGGGAACAGACCCATAAGTCCATTAGAGAATGTGTGATTGAAGAAGCTTATGAAGTAGTAGATGCCATTGATAGAGACAATATGGATGATTTAGTAGAGGAATTAGGAGATTTACTTTTTCAAATAGTGTTTCATAGTCAAATAGCTATGGAAGAAGGGGAATTTAACTTGTTTGATATTACTACCGAACTTAATGAAAAGATGATTTATCGTCATCCCCATGTTTTTGATGAAAAAAAAGTAGAAAAATCTGATGAAGTAGTATATAATTGGAATAAACTGAAGTTTAAAGATAGGAATATCAATACTTACACTGATACTCTAATGGATATTCCAAAACTTCCTTCCTTAATGAGAAGCTATAAAGTACAGAAAAGGGCTAGAGATATTGGATTTGATTGGGAAAACATAGATGGTGCATTAGATAAGGTGAAGGAAGAGTATTACGAAGTGATTGAATCCATCAATTGTATTGAAGGTGGTGATGTGGATAAAGTAGAAGATGAACTGGGAGATTTACTATTTGCTATAGTTAATGTATGTAGGTTTTTGAATATTAATCCCGAAGTAGCATTAAATAGGAGTACAAACAAGTTTATTGACAGATTTTCAATCATGGAAGCTAAAAGTATAAACATGGGGAAGAAACTTGAAGATATGACATTAGAAGAAATGGATAAATTATGGGATGAAGCAAAGCTACATAGATTTGATAAATGATAGGATTTGTAGCATAATAAGAAGGATTTTACAAATGAATATAGAATAAGCTAAATAAGAATTAATACATTATGAAAAGAGGAGGAATTGATAATGAATAAAGCTGAATTAGTTTCTAGTATGGCAGAAAAAAGCAATTTGACAAAGAAGGATGCAGAAAGTGCATTAAACGCATTTATGGAAGTGGTACAAGAGACATTAGCTAGTGGAGAAAAGGTACAGTTAGTAGGGTTTGGAACTTTTGAGGTAAGACATAGAAAAGCCAGGGAAGGTAGAAACCCAAGGAACCCAGAAGAAGTTATACAAATACCAGCATCAAAAGCGCCTGTATTTAAAGCAGGTAAATCATTGAAAGAAGCTGTAAATAAATAAAAAAATCAGGTCTTTGACCTGATTTTTTTTAAATATGCTATCTAGGAGGGGATTGCTTGAGAATAGATAAATTTTTAAAAAACTCTAGAATTATCAAAAGAAGACCTGTAGCCAAAGAAGCTTGTGAACAAGGTAGAGTATATATTAATGAGAAACAGGCAAAGCCTGGAGATGAGGTTAAAGTTGGAGATATATTGCAAGTGGATTTTGGCACAAGAACTATAAAGGTAGAAGTATTAAAAATCCAAGATAATGTAAAAAAAGACAATGCAGCGGAATTATATAGGGTTATAGAATGAAAAGGCTTTTGTAATAAAAGCCTTTTTTTATTCATAAATATTAGTAAATGGGAAGGAGGGATTGAAATTGGCAGATGAGAGAAGGGATTTTATGAATCAGAATGTAATTGTAGAGAATAGAAACAAAGTGACCATTACAGGGGTGGAACAGGTTGAGAGTTTTAATGAAAATATAATTATACTTATGACAGTAAAAGGAGGAATGACTATTAAAGGAGAAGGACTTAATGTAGGAAAATTAAATCTAGACGATGGAAATGTAAAAATAGATGGAATCATAAATGGAATTTTTTACAACGATAAGGATTCATCCCAGAAGGGAAATTTAATTGGTAAAATATTTAAATAGTATAGGAGTGTAATATGGATATTACTATAAAGATGCAATTTTATATATTTTTAACTTCTATATATGGAGGTCTAATTGCTGGGTTTTTTTATGAACTATATAGGATAAGTAGACACTACTTTAAGCCTAAATATATAGTTACTCAAATAGAGGATTTTTTGTTTTGGATAGGTATTTCGTTGATATTTTTTTATATTTTACATAAAAGCAATTGGGGAGAGATAAGGGGCTATGTGTTTTTAGGATTCTTTATGGGGGGATTTATGTATTTGAATTTATTGAGTAAATTATTTTATCCCCTATTAAAGAGATTGTTTGATGGAATAGGCTTACTTATAAATAAAATTTTTCAAGGGATTATGCTCCTTTTTAAGCCCATTAAAAAGAGATTATCACCAATATTAAAGGGATTACAAAATTTGAAGAAAATCCCCAAGGAAAGTTACAATCAAATAAAAAAACAAAAAGCTATTATTTCTAATAAAAAATGAAGGAGTTTTAAAACGAATGTAGAATAGGAATATTAGGTGGTGGTTTTATGGCGAATAAAAATAAAAAGAAAAGGAAAAGATTTAAACTAAGGCATTTAATAATTTTATTTTTAGTATTTATGATAGGGAAAACTTTTATAAGTCAAGGTATAATGATTAAGAACCTAACTGATAAAAAAGAAAAAGAGGAAAAAGAGATAGCTCAGTTAGAAAAGGAAATTCAACAGTTAAATTATGAGATTCAGGATAAGGATAGTATTGAATTTATAGAAAAAGTAGCCAGGGAAGATTTACGAATGGTTAAACCTAGGGAGATAATATATATAGATAGGAATAGAGATAAAAAGCGATTTATGAATTTTAGAACAAAGTAGTATTTATTGACAATAGAAGAATTCTCATATATACTAGAAAGAGAATATAATTATAAGGAGGAATTGTTTATTTATGCCCATAACTGTTGGAAAAGTAGTTGAGGGCACGGTCACAGGTATTACAAATTTTGGTGCATTTGTTCAATTACCAGGCGGGAATAGTGGATTAGTCCACATTTCAGAAATATCTGATGACTATGTAGAAAAGGTAACCGACTACTTGAAAAAAGATCAAAAAGTGAAAGTGAAAATCTTATCAATATCTAAGGATGGCAAGATTAGCCTTTCCATTAGACAAGCTCAACCTAAAACTACAAATCCTATTGAAATTGATTGGGATAAAGTTGATGAGAAACAAAAGCACATGTCTTTTGAGGATAAGCTTTCTCAATTTTTAAAGGACAGCAATGAAAAGCAAGATCAGTTAAAGATGCGAGAAGGTAGACGTGGACATAAATCTAGAGGGACAGGTGGTTTTTAAACAAACCTATGTATTGTTTATTGAGGAGAACGTTATAAAATGTAATTTAAAATGGACTTATAAAACCGGAGTAATCCGGTTTTTTTAATGTTTTATATTACTTTAACTTTAACTAAACTTAATATTAATTTCATAGGGACCATATTTGCTCTTTAGAAGTCTTAAAACAAAATAGTACATCATATGTATATATTTTATTATAGCTTTGTAATATAGATACTTATCATGATAAAGGCTATAGAACTTCTTTCTTTAGATTAACAAATAATCGTGGAAAGGAAGGCTTTGTGTCAAAAAATTCTCCATTTCCTACAAGGAGTATTGACAAAATATTTTTAAATAATTTGTTAGTATATTTATAAAACAGGGAATAGGGGGGAATTGAAATGTTAAAATCAGAATTTGCTTTATCAAAACAAAAAAAGCTTAACAATCTGTTTTATTTTGATAGTAAGCAAATACTATACATGATATTGGCTTTTTTTATTGGAAGAGCTAATATCCTGGACAAGCTAACTCCTTTTGGAATAGCCTTCATAACAGCCTATATCATTCTTGGGAAATTGAATATTTTTATACTTGCTTCTACAATATTAGGCATATTTACTTTCCATGGATTAAAAGGTGGGGATTATTTTTTGGCTATCATTATAATCTTCTTCCTTTTTAATCAATCCAACAAACTAAGGAGTTTATCTATGATAAAATCTTCTATAGTAGCTAGCATATTATTTCTATTGGTAAAAATGGTAGCATTATTCATATTTAGAGAGATATTTATCTATGATTTATTTATAGTTATATTTGAAGGAATAGTAGTTTTTGCTCTTACCTATATATTTTGTTATAGTCTTTCGCTGGAATCTATAGGGAAAAGTCCCACTAGTGAAAGTCTCATATGTGGTATTATTACTCTATCTTTAGTGATTGCAGGGATTCAAAATATTTCTATAGCTGGATTGTCTATAAAAACTGTATTAAGTGTATTTATAATATTATATTTAGGTTTTTCAGAAGGCGCTTTTGTAGGAGGAATTGCTGGTATAAGTTTAGGATTAATATCCTATATATCTCAGCCAGAGATGCCTTTTATACTATCTATATATGGATTGGCAGGGATGCTGGCTGGGCTTTTTAAGGATTTAGGGAAAATAGGTTCTACATTAGGTTTTCTATTAGGCAATGGAATTATAAGTTTTTATATCAATGGATATGGAATCAGTTTTATTAAACCATTGGAACTAGGTTTAGCTATAGTATTGTTTGGGATATTATATAAAACATTAAATTATTATCTTTCAGATTATATGGAAATAGTTCTAGGACGTATGAAACAGAAAAGCTACTCTCAAAGAAAAGATGAAATAACTATGAATAGATTAAATGAAATATCTAGGGTATTTAGTGAACTATCTGCTACCTTTAGAAATTCAGTAGAATACGAGCAAATCTATGATATAACTGATGTATATGAACTAATTGATGATATAGCCAACTCTTTGTGTGCTAATTGTGGAATGAGAAAGTTTTGTTGGGAAGAGGGTTTTTATACCACCTATAATCTTATGTATGATATCATAAGCTTGATAGAAGAAAATAAGTGTATAACTGAAGAACACCTACCTGTATTAATGAAGGATTATTGTATAAATAAAGATAAAATAATAGAAGTTATTAAAACCAAATTTGATATATTTGCAGTCCATTCCATGTGGGAGAAGAAACTTTTAGAAAATAGGCTTTTAGTATCTGAACAACTAGAAGAAGTAGCTAATATTATAGGGGATATTAGCAAGGATATATACATGGATCCTATATTTAAAGAGGATATGGAAGAGATAATATATGCAAATTTGAAAAATGAAAAGATAGATGTAAAAAATGTAGTAGTGGTAGAATTAGAAGAAAACAGAATAGAGATATATATAGATGTAGATAAGACATACAAAGCAAATAATAGTAAGGAAAATATAAAGAAAATAGTTTCAAACACAATAGGTATACCTTTAAAAGAAGATTTTACATTAGAAGGGACAAAAAGGGGGAAGCAAAGTTTTAAATTTGTAAGGAGTAATCGTTATAGTGCCTTTACTGAAATAGCAGTTAAGGCCAATAGTTACAATGATATTTCAGGAGATAATTATACCTTTGGAGAAGGGGATAACAATTATTTTATAGCTATAAGTGATGGAATGGGAGTTGGTAAAAGGGCAAATAATGAAAGTAGTATAGCCATTAAACTATTAGAAAGTTTTTTAGAAGCGAAATTTGACAAAGAGATAACCTTAAAAACCATCAATTCAATCCTTAAGCTTAAATCTAATGATGAAATATTTACCACTTTAGATATATCATTACTAGACTTGTATTCAGGGAAACTTCAAATCATCAAAACTGGTGCACCAGCAACTTTCATAAAGAGAAAAGATGAGATAAAAATAATCAATTCCCAATCCTTGCCTGTGGGCATATTGAAGAATGTAGATTTTAATATATATGAAGAATATATAGAGGATGGAGATATTATAATAATGATGTCCGATGGAGTATTGGAATCTAATGAACAAATTAGAGATGGGGAACAGTGGATGAAAGATGTAATTAGAAATATTGACAGTGTCAATCCTAAGACTATTGCTGATAGTATATTAGAAGTAGCAGAAAAGGTAAGCAAGCATCAGATAAAAGACGATATGACTGTATTGGTCACAAAAGTATGGAAGAATCGATAGTCCTAAATATAAAATATATTGTATATAATAAGTATATTTGTCAATAATCCAGAAAAACTATAGGAGTGATATTTATGTTAAAGCAAATTATCTTAATTTCAGATGGTCAATCCAATAGGGGGGTGGACCCTAGGGATATGGCAGAATTAGCATTAAAAGAAGGTATTAGAGTTAATACCATAGGGATTATTGACAATGATAAAGACCAGTTGGCAATCATGGAATTAGAAGATATAGCAGAAAAAGGTGGAGGAGTATGTGAACTAACCCATTTAAATCATCTTTCAGAGACCTTAAGTAGAGTTACCATAAACTCCATATATAGTACTATAGAACAGATGGTAAGCCAAGAATTAAAGGAGATAATAGATATGGATATAAATGAGGTTAGTCCTACAGAAAGATATAAATTTGTAAAACTAATAGATAGAATTGGAGATGAAGTAGATTTAAAGTGTTTAATCCTATTAGATGCTAGTGGTAGTATGAAACATAAAATTGATATTGCTAAAAAGAGCATATTGGAATTACTCTTATTTTTAGAAGAAAGAAAAGGGAAAAATAAAATAGCTGTTTCAATATTCCCAGGTAAAGAAGGGTACTATGAATTATTATGTGAATTTACTCAAGACTTAGATGAATTAAAGCGTAGTCTAGATATTATAGAGATAGGGGGAATTACACCTACAGGTCCCGCTATTGAAGGAGCAATAGACATATTTGCTGATGAAGAATATGAGAATATATCCTATGATCATATAGTTTAGGTGATTATATGAAAATAAAGGGTAAATGGAAAGGAAATGAATACAAGCTTATTGGATTAATAGGAGTAGGAAATTTTGGTAAAGTATATATGGTAAGGGATATAGAAGGTAATGTAAAGGCCATGAAGATATCTAAAAATACACTATCTATTACCAACGAGTATAATGCTATGATAGCATTGAAAGATTTAGAATTTGTGCCTATAGTTTATGAATTAGATGATTGGGAATACAACAAAGATATATTCCATTACATAGTAATGGAATATATCTTTGGAATTAATCTAAAAAAACTGATGGGCAGCGCTTTAGAATCTAGAAATATATTTAAAATAGGACTAATTCTTGTAAATATGTTTAAAAGAATAGATATATTAGGGTATAAATATACTGATATTAAATTAGAAAATATAATATTAGATAGTAAAGGACGAATATATTTTATAGATTTTGGTGGTTTAATAGAGAAGGAAATGCCTACAAAAGAGTATACACCTATATATAATATAAATTCATGGAATGTAGGTTTTGACTATAATCACCAAATGGAAGTAATATTTAGTATAACTATGATTATGATAAGTTTGATAGGTAACACAGAGTATAATCCACTAGTATATAGCTTAGAACAAATTAAGGCTAAAATTCAAACCTTTCCTTTAAGAAAAGACCAAGTACAATTTTTATGTAATGCCTTAGATGGGAAGTACAAAACCTTTAGCCAGTATGAGAAAGTTTTATCTAATAGGATTAGCTACAATAAAACAAATAATAGTCTTAACAAAATTGACTATGTACTAATTGCTAGTATAGTCAGTTTTGTTTTTGTTATAATTATGAGTGTAAGATATTTCTTGTTAATATAGAATTTTTAAAGGGAAAATTTCTATTATATAGAAATAGTATAAAGGATATTTTAAAGCAGAGAAAGGTGATAAATATGGAGAACAAGGTATTAAAAGTTATAAAAGAATACAGATTAATTCAAAAAGGGGACAATATAGTATTAGGACTTTCAGGGGGGCCAGATTCTATGGCACTTTTATATATTTTATTGGATATAAGAGAGATTATAGATTTTAATATATATATAGCCCATTTAAACCATGGAGTAAGGGGTAGGGATGCTTTAGAGGATCAAATATTTGTAGAAGAATTATCTAAAGACCTAGGATTACCTTGTTATTCTAAAACCGTTAATATGGATGAATATGCAAAGAAAACAGGTCTTTCATCAGAGGAAGCTGGAAGAAAGCTAAGATATGATTTTTTTCGTGAAATATTAGATGAGATTGGAGGGGGAAAAATTGCAGTAGCTCATAATAAAAACGATCAAGCAGAAACTCTATTAATGAGATTTTTTAGAGGAACAGGAATAGATGGATTAAAAGGTATGGATTATGTGAGTGGAGATATAATAAGGCCTATACTAGGTGTGGAAAGACGTGATATTGAAAAATATTTACAAGAGCGAAATATTAAAACTAGATTAGATAGGACTAATCTTGAGACTATATACAATAGAAATAAAATTAGATTGGAGTTGATTCCATATATAGAGGAAAATTTTAATCCAAATATAGTAGATACATTATGGAGAACTTCGAGGATTTCATCAGTTGATAGCGACTTTTTAGAGGAATATGCTCAAAAAAGCTATAATAGGATGGTGAAAAAAAAGTCAAAAGATAGTATAATTTTAGATGGAGATCAATTTGTCAAGGAACATAGAAGTATTCAAAATAGAATAATAAGAAATTGTATTTTAGATATAGATGGTAATCTACAAGGAGTTACAGAGAAGCATATATCTGATACATTAAAGCTTTTTTTAGAAAGGAGGACAGGGAAGAGTATTGATTTAATTAACAATATTATAGCTAAGACAAGCTATAATGAGTTTATTATTGAAAAAAACTATAAAACTAAAAAAAAGGATTTTTTATACAGACTAGATGTTGAGGGAACAACATATATAGAAGAGATAGATCTAACTTTTAATGTAAAGGTGCTTCCTGTTACTGATATATATATGGACAAAAATGAAAGGTTTATCAAATACTTTGATTATGATAAGATAAAGGGGGATTTGTATATAAGAAACAGAAGAACTGGTGATCGTTTTGTACCCTATGGTATGAAAGGAAGTAAAAAGATTAAGGACTATTTTATTGATGAAAAAATTCCAAAAGATAAAAGGGATAAAATACCTATATTAACTGACGATGAAAATATTCTATGGATAGTTGGATATAGAACTAGTGAATCATATAAGATAACTCCAAATACTCAAAGAGTATTGGTAGTAAGCTTAAATAATAAATTTAAGGGGGCTCAACTATGATGGAAGATATTATAAAGAATGTACTGGTGACTGAAGAAGAAATAGAAGCAAGGGTTAAAGAATTAGGAAAACAAATAACCGAGGATTATAGGGGTAAAAATTTAATGTTGGTGGGTATATTAAAAGGAGCAGTAATATTTATGGCAGATTTAGCTAAAAGTATAGAAATACCTATATTAATGGATTTTATGGCGGTATCTAGTTATGGAAAATCTTCTACATCAACAGGCATTGTTCGAATAATAAAGGATTTAGATTGTAGTATAGAAGATAAAGATATTTTGATTGTAGAGGATATAATTGACACTGGCCTTACCTTATCATATCTAACAGATAATTTGAATAAAAGAGGTGCAAAGTCCGTAAAGATTTGTACCCTTTTAGATAAACCTGATAGGAGAAAAGCCCAAGTGCCTGTAGATTATAGAGGGTTTATAATCCCCGATGAATTTGTGGTGGGATACGGCCTTGATTATGCAGAACAATATAGAAACCTGCCTTTTGTTGCTGCATTAAAAGAAGAAGTATATAATTAAGAGTTAAAAAACATATAATATTGTACTTTAATTGGAAATATGCTATAATCTTAGAATATGATTTGAATTTAGATAGAAGGGAGGACTTGGATTGAGAAGATTTTTTAGAGGCACAAGTCTTTACTTGCTTTTATTCATCATAATAATATTTGTAGTAACTATGTTTGGCAAAGATGTAGAGCAAGCTAAAGCAATGGATGTAACTGAGTTTTTGACCAATTTGGAAAATAATAATATAGAAAGTATTATAACTGTAGGTGATACATTAAAAGGAAAGCTAGTTGACGGTACTCAATATACTTTTATGATTCCCGAACATATGAAAAATAATTTTTATGAAAATTATTTGAGGGATAAAGTAGAATCTGGTCAGATAAAAAGTTATAGTGCAGAACCTGAGCCAACTGAACCATGGTTTATTACCGCATTACCTACAATATTTGTAATATTGATGTTTGTTGTATTTTGGTTTGTCCTTATGCAACAATCCCAAGGTGGGTGTAATCGGGTTATGTCTTTTGGAAAGAGTAAAGCTAAGATGCATAAAGAGGAAGAGGGCAATCTGGTTACTTTTGATGATGTAGCAGGTTTAGAAGAAGAAAAAGAGGAATTAGAGGAAATAGTAGACTTTTTAAAGAGTCCAAAAAAATATTTAGAAATAGGAGCTAGAATTCCTAAAGGTGTACTATTAGTAGGGCCTCCAGGAACAGGAAAGACGTATTTAAGTAAAGCTGTAGCTGGAGAAGCTGGAGTTCCATTTTTTAGTATATCTGGTTCTGATTTTGTAGAAATGTTTGTAGGAGTTGGAGCTAGTAGAGTTAGAGATTTGTTTGAAGAGGCAAAAAAGAATGCACCTTGTATAATATTTATAGACGAAATCGATGCAGTAGGAAGGAGAAGAGGTGCAGGGCTAGGTGGAGGCCATGATGAAAGAGAGCAGACTTTAAATCAACTTTTGGTTGAAATGGATGGTTTTGGTACCAATGAAGGTATAATCGTAATGGCAGCTACTAATAGGCCTGATATATTAGATCCAGCAATTTTAAGGCCAGGTAGATTTGATAGACAGATCTATGTAGGATTACCTGATATAAAAGCTAGAGAAGAAATCCTTAAGGTTCATACTAGAAACAAGCCTTTAGATGATGATGTAGATTTAAAGGTAGTGGCAAAGAGAACTCCTGGATTTACGCCAGCAGATTTAGAGAACTTAACTAATGAAGCAGCATTGTTAGCAGCTAGGAAAAATTTAAAGAAAATTCCTATGGAAATTATAGATGAAGCTTCAATAAAGGTTGTAGCAGGTCCAGAAAAGAAATCCAAGGTAATTAGCGAAAAAGAAAGAAGGCTTACCGCCTATCATGAAGCAGGTCATGCAATTACTGCAAGACTTTTACCAAATACAGATCCTGTTCACATGATAACCATAATCCCTAGAGGTATGGCAGGGGGATTTACTGCTTATTTGCCTGAGGAAGATAGATATTATATGACGAAAAAACAAATGGAAGACGAATTGGTTCAATTATTAGGAGGAAGAGCTGCAGAAGCTTTAGTACTAGGAGATATAAGTACAGGAGCCCAAAACGATATTGAAAGAGCTACTAAATTAGCAAGACGAATGGTCACCCATTATGGTATGAGTGAAAAACTTGGACCTATGACATATGGTACAGACGAAGAAGAAGTATTTGTAGGTAGGGATTTTGGAAGGACTAGAAACTATAGTGAGAAAGTAGCTGCAGCCATAGATGAAGAGATGAGAACATTAATAGATAGAGCATATAGTAAAGCAGAACAGATATTAAAAGATAATATGAATGTTCTTCATAAAGTGGCAGAGGCTCTTTTAGAAAAAGAAACTCTAGATGGCAAAGAATTTGAAGAAATATTCTTGGCAGCAAGTGCATAAAAAACAAGGTAGCTAAAAATTATATTAGCTGCCTTTTTTATATTGTGGCAATAGAACAAATTTTGCAATATTTATTGCATTTTCAAAATATATTGAAATTAATGTTGCAAAATCTATGTAATTATTACTATAATATATAGTGAATGGATATATTTAAGGTGGTTAACTTTTCCAATACAAGGAGGGCGAAAAGATGTTTGATGAAAACAAGATAGGGGAGATTAAAAAGGCTAAAGAGAAATGGACAGAAGAAAAGGTACAAAAAGCTATTAGTAGATTTCCTGAGAGGAAAGAGAAATTCACAACAGGATCCAATTTAGAAGTAGATAGGCTATATACACCAGAAGATATAAAAGATTTTGATTATGAAGAAAAACTAGGGTTTCCAGGGGAATATCCATACACCAGAGGAGTTCAACCTACTATGTATCGAGGTAGGCTTTGGACTATGCGACAATATGCAGGTTTTGCCACTGCAGAAGAATCCAATAAGAGATATAAATATCTATTAGAACAAGGGCAAACAGGTCTAAGTGTTGCATTTGATTTACCTACTCAAATAGGATATGATTCAGATCATAGTTTATCAGAAGGAGAAGTAGGTAAAGTAGGAGTTGCTATAGACTCTTTAAAGGATATGGAAATATTATTTGACGGCATTCCATTGGATAAAGTAAGTACTTCCATGACCATCAATGCACCAGCAAGTGTTTTATTAGCAATGTATATTGCTGTAGCGGAAAAGCAAGGAGTGCCTAAGGAAAAGTTAAGGGGAACCATACAAAATGATATATTAAAAGAATATATAGCAAGAGGAACTTACATATTTCCTCCAGAACCATCTATGAGACTCATTACCAATATATTTGAATATTGTTCCAAAGAAGTACCAAAGTGGAATACCATAAGTATTAGTGGATATCATATAAGAGAAGCAGGAGCTACAGCTATTCAAGAAGTAGCCTTTACACTAGCAGATGGAATTGCTTATGTAGAAGCCGCCATAGATGCGGGATTAGATGTAGATGATTTTGCACCTAGATTATCTTTTTTCTTCAATGCACACAATGATTTATTAGAGGAAGTAGCAAAATATAGAGCAGCTAGAAGATTATGGGCTAGGATTATGAAAGAGAGATTTAATGCCAAGAAGGAAAAATCCATGATGTTAAAATTCCATACTCAAACAGCTGGTTCAACCTTAACAGCACAACAACCAGATAATAATATAATCAGGGTAACTATTCAAGCTTTAGCAGCAGTTCTTGGTGGAACTCAATCTTTGCACACCAATTCAAAAGACGAAGCATTGGCGCTACCTACTGAAGAAGCAGTAAGGATTGCTCTAAGAACTCAGCAGATAATTGCCCATGAATCTGGAGTAGCTGAAACCATAGATCCATTAGCAGGCTCTTACTATATAGAAAACTTAACTGATAGAATTGAAAAAGAAGCTATGAAATACATTGAAAAAATAGATGAATTAGGTGGTGCTCCAAAAGCCATAGAAAAAGGATATATTCAAAAAGAAATTCAAGACTCAGCATATCGCTATCAAATGGAGATAGAATCCCAAGAGCGAATAGTAGTAGGGGTTAATAAATTCCAAATAGATGAAGATCACCATGAAGATATATTAAGGGTAGATCCAGAGGTAGAGAGATTACAGAGACAAAAGTTAGAAACCTTGAGGAATGAAAGGGACAATAATCAAGTAAAAGAAAGTCTAAAAGCATTAGAGGATGCTGCAAAGACTGATGTAAATCTAATGCCTTATATATTGGATTCTGTAAAAACATATGCAACTTTAGGAGAGATTTGTGGAGTATTAAGAGAAGTATTTGGTGAATATGAACAATCTGTAATACTTTAATAATGGATTTAGGATAATAGGACGGTTCTTTATGTACCATAATTATGAGAATCACACACAACTGTAGGAACGGTCTATGGCCCCTAGAAACAATTTAGAGCTAGACCCTAAAAATGTGTATTGATAAAAAAGGGAGGTAAAAAAATATGGAAAGACCAATAAGAGTTTTAGTGGCAAAACCTGGCTTAGATGGTCATGATAGAGGAGCAAAGGTCATTGCAAGGTCATTAAGGGATGCAGGTATGGAAGTGATATATACAGGTTTAAGACAAACTCCTGAGCAAATAGTACAAGCAGCTATACAAGAAGACGTAGATGTGGTAGCTATGAGTATATTATCAGGAGCACATAACCACCTTTTTCCTAAGGTAGTAAATTTATTAAAAGAAGAGGGAGTAGATGATATACTAATTATTGGTGGAGGAGTTATCCCTGAAGAAGATATACCTTTCCTAAAGGAATCAGGTGTAGAAGCAATATTTACCCCAGGAACTCCTACTAGTGAGGTAGTAGAATATATTAAAAACAATTTAAAAAGATAACGTAGGTGGTGATTAATTGAATATAGATGAGAGACTTCTAAAGGGAGATAAAAGAGCTTGTGCTCGACTCATCACCATGTTGGAAAATAATCAAAAAGAAGCTATAGACATAATCAAAAAACTATATAAATACACTGGCAATGCTTATGTAATAGGGATTACTGGGCCTCCTGGCAGTGGGAAATCCACCTTGACAGATCGATTGGCTAAGAAATTAAGGAATATGAATAAAAAAGTTGGCATTATAGCTATAGATCCTACTAGCCCTTTCACAGGAGGAGCAATATTAGGAGATAGAATTCGTATGAACGATTTAGCTGTGGACAAAGATGTATTCATTAGAAGTATGGGAACTAGAGGTTCCTTAGGTGGAATGTCCAAAGCTACAAGGGGGGCATGTAAAGTATTGGATCTATGGGGAGCAGATTATATATTTATAGAAACCGTAGGAGTGGGGCAATCAGAAGTAGATATTGTAAAAACTGCAGATACGGTACTTATGGTTATGGTACCCAATTTAGGTGATGATATACAAGCTATAAAAGCAGGAATAATGGAAATAGCAGATATATTTGCTATAAATAAAGCTGATATAGATGGAGCAGATAAGACCAAATTAGAAATAGAGATGAATTTAGACTTAAATCAAAAAGAAGATTATAGGCCTCCAGTGATAAAGGTATCAGCTAGCAAAAATCAAAACATAGATGAACTATTGGATAATATTTTAGCTCACAAAAGATATTTAGAAACAACAGGAAAAATAATTGATAGAAGAAAAAATAACACCAAATTTGAAATATTAAAACTTGTAGAAGAAGAATTGATGAGTTTAATAATGCAGAAGGCAATAAGGGAAAACATTTTAGAGAAATTATCAATGGAAGTATTAGATAAAAGATTGGACCCTTATTCTGCTAAGGATGAGATGTTAAAGTTAATTAAACAATAGATTGGAGGGGTTTTATGGTAATCAAAGTAGACCATATAGGCATAGCTGTAAAGGACTTAAATAAAGCCATAAAGTTTTATGAAGAGGTTTTAGGCATCAAATGTGTTAAAACTGAGGTAATAGAAGAACAAAAAGTCAAAACTGCTTTTTTACCCATAGGAGATACAGAAATTGAATTATTAGAATCAACAGAAGCAGATGGACCTATAGGGAAACATATAGAAAAAAGAGGAGAAGGAGTACAACATATAGCATATAAAGTTGAAAACATAGAAGAAGCCATAGAAAAGATGAAAGAAAAAGGCATAAGAATGATAGATGAAAAACCTCGATATGGTGCAGGAGGAGCTAAAATTGCTTTTGCACATCCAAAAGATACGTATGGAGTTTTAGTAGAGCTTTGTGAAAAACAATAAACATATATGAGGAGGAAGAAAATGAAGGAAAAAATAGAAAAACTCCTAGAAACCAAAGAGAAAATAAAACTTGGTGGTGGAGAAAAACGAATTGAAAAACAACATTCTAAAGGAAAATTAACAGCAAGGGAAAGGATAGAACTATTACTAGATGAAGGAAGTTTCATAGAAATAGATGCCTTTGTAAAACATAGATGTACCAACTTTGGAATGGAAAAGACCGAAGCCCCAGGAGATGGAGTAGTAACAGGCTATGGAACGGTAGACGGAAGACTAATATTTGTATATGCCCAAGACTTTACAGTACTAGGAGGTTCCCTAGGAGAGATGCATGCAGCAAAGATATGTAAAGTACAAGATATGGCATTAAAGATGGGAGCGCCAATAGTAGGAATAAACGACTCTGGAGGAGCACGAATCCAAGAAGGAGTAGACGCTCTATCAGGCTATGGAAACATATTCTATAGAAACACTATCTCCTCAGGAGTAATCCCTCAAATAACAGCCATAATGGGACCCTGTGCAGGAGGAGCAGTATACTCTCCAGCCTTAACAGACTTCATATTTATGGTAGAAAACACAAGCCAAATGTTCATAACAGGGCCACAAGTAATAAAAACCGTAACAGGAGAAGATGTAACCCAAGAAGAGCTAGGAGGAGCAAAAACTCATAACACCATATCAGGGGTAGCTCATTTTATGGATAAAACAGAAGAAGAAGCTATAAAAAGGATAAAAACATTACTTAGCTATTTACCATCAAACAATCTAGAGGTACCACCAGTATATGAAACCTCTGACGACATAAATAGAGTAGAAGAAAAACTAAACGAAATAGTCCCAACAAATCCAAACAAACCCTATGACATGAAAGAAATAATACAACTATTAGCCGACAATGGAGAACTTTTTGAAATACAACAACACTATGCACAAAACATAATAACAGGATACATAAGACTAAATGGGAAAACCGTAGGAGTAGTAGCAAATCAACCAAGAATACTAGCAGGATGTTTAGACATAAACGCCTCAGACAAAGCAGCAAGATTCATAAGAACATGTGACGCCTTTAACATTCCTCTACTAAACCTAGTAGACGTACCAGGATTTTTACCAGGAACAGACCAAGAATATGGAGGAATAATACGTCACGGAGCAAAAATGCTCTATGCCTACAGCGAAGCCACAGTACCTAAAGTAACCCTAATCATAAGAAAAGCCTATGGTGGAGCATATATAGCCATGTGCAACAAAGAACTAGGAGCTGATCAAGTATTTGCATGGCCTAACGCAGAAATAGCCGTAATGGGACCAGAAGGAGCAGCAAATATAATATTTAAACACGACATAAAAGAATCAGAAAATCCAATAGAAACAAGACAGCAAAAAATAGAAGAATACAGAAACACCGTAGCCAATCCATATATAGCAGCAGAAAGAGGGTATATAGACGATGTTATAGTACCAAGCACAACAAGACCAAGACTAATATCCGCTTTTAACATGTTAGAAAGCAAACGAGAGACCAATCCTTCCAAAAAACACGGCAATCTACCAGTATAAAAGGAGTGATAAATTTGGGAGAAAAAATAACTATAGGTCAAAGTTTAATAATAACCATATTTAGCATGGCAGTAGTATTTCTAGTATTAATAGGCATATCTTACTTAATAGATATATTAAGAGTAACAACAAACAACCATAAAAAAGAATCTAAAGAAGCAAAAGATTCAACTGAAAGTGTAAAAGTATCAGAACCAGTAGAAAAAGAACAAAACATAGAAGACGAAGAACTAGTAGCCGTCATAGCAGCAGCAATAGCAGCTAGTATGGGAGTAACAATTCCAGATATAAACATAAAGAGCATAAAAAGAATCTCCCCACCTTCCCCTATATGGGCAGAAATGGGAAGAATAGAAGAAATCTCAAATAAATTATAATAACACACTATTTTCTAGGAGGTAAAATCATGAGAAAATTTTTAATCAATGTAAATGGAAACAAGTATGAAGTAGAAGTAGAAGAAATAACAGAAGGCAAAACTGTACAGAATCCATCAACAACACAAGCAAAACCAGCAACTCAACCAAAACCAGCATCAAAAGCAAAAACACAACCAGAGGAAAAAGAAGTAGTAGTAACAGAAGGAGCAGAAGTCGTCGAAGCACCAATGCCAGGAACTATACTAAGCATAAATGTAAAAGAAGGAGATGAAGTAAAAGCAGGAGATGTACTACTAATACTAGAAGCCATGAAAATGGAAAATGAAATCCTAGCTCCAATAGATGGGAAAGTCACAAGCATTGGCACTACAAAAGGTGCATCAGTAAACACTGGGGATAAATTAGTAGTAATAGAATAGATTACGAAAGGAAGGTAAAACAAATGGTCATAGACATATTAAAGGGTTTTTGGGAGAGCACAGGATTTGCCTCCATAACAATTGGACAGGTCATAATGATCTTAGTATCCTTTATTCTCCTATATTTAGCAATTAAAAAGGAATTTGAACCCCTTTTACTAGTCCCCATAGCCTTTGGAATGCTACTAGCAAACCTTCCCTTAGCAGGGCTCATGGCAGAACCAGTAGTAGAAATAGTAAAAGACCCAGAAACAGGGAAACTAGTACAAGAAACAAAACAATTAGGCGGACTACTACACTACCTATACCAAGGGGTAAAGCTAGGGATATATCCACCATTGATATTTTTAGGGGTAGGAGCTATGACAGACTTTGGACCATTAATAGCCAACCCTAGAAGTATATTACTTGGAGCAGCAGCCCAATTTGGAATATTCTTTACCTTTATAGGAGCAATAGCCTTAGGATTCACAGGACCCCAAGCAGCAAGCATTGGAATCATAGGTGGAGCAGATGGACCTACAGCCCTATACCTAACCAGTAAACTAGCACCAGAGCTATTAGGGCCCATAGCTGTAGCAGCCTACTCCTATATGGCACTAGTACCAATAATACAGCCACCAATAATGAAAGCCTTAACCACAGAAGAAGAAAGAAAAATAGTAATGGAACAGCTACGTCCCGTATCTAAAAAGGAAAAAATAATATTCCCCATAATGATCACAGTAATAGTAACCCTATTATTACCCTCAGCAGGACCGTTAATAGGTATGCTAATGCTAGGGAATCTCATGAGAGAAGCAGGAGTAGTAGAAAGATTAAGTAAAACAGCCCAAAATGAACTTATGAACATAGTAACCATATTCTTAGGGATAACAGTAGGAGCCACAGCCAATGCAGAAACCTTTCTATCCCCTGATACAATAAAAATAATAGTATTAGGACTAATAGCCTTCTCCATAGGAACAGCAACTGGAGTAATATTTGGGAAAATTATGTGTAAAGCCACAGGAGGGAAAGTAAACCCACTAATAGGTTCAGCAGGAGTATCAGCAGTACCAATGGCAGCTAG
>JAAYFV010000124.1 GCA_012728075.1 Tissierellia bacterium | reverse complement strand
GTTTCTACTCCTGGTATCCCTGGGAAAGCTGTCCATATATTTAAGCCTTCTTTAAGCTTTTCTGCTTCTAATTCATATGGAGCGTGGTCTGTAGCTATGAAATCTACACTACCGTCTTGTAAACCTTCCCATAACATTTTGTTGTCCTTCTTCTCTCTTAGAGGAGGAGCAATCTTTGCCAATGGTCCATATTTAGTCATAGCCTCTTGATAATTTAGCATCAAGTAGTGAGGACAAGTTTCAGCAGTTACATTTAATCCTCTTTCCTTAGCTTCTTTTACTAATTTAGCACCAATTCCAGTACTCATGTGTACTATGTGTAATCTAACACCAGTATCTTCGGCAAAGCTTATACCTAATTGAATAGCAACCTTTTCTGCTAATTCCATTCTAGCTTCTGCCCAAGCTGGTCCATCTAAACGTCCCTCTTTTTGGAATTTCTTTACATAGAAATCACACATAGCAAAGTTCTCAGCATGAATTCCTATAGGAAGACCAGTTTTTGCTACTGCCTTAAAAGCTTCATACATTTCTGGATCTGTAACCCTAGGATAAGTTGGTACTGATGGTGTCATATATGCCTTGAAAGCAACTGCCCCAAAATCAGCTTGCTCTTGAACATTGTGTAGCCAACCTTCTCTTACGTCTTCTCCTGTAACTCCGCCCCACATAGCATAATCTACTAAAGCTTGTGGCTCTACTAATTCTAATTTTAGCTTCAATTGTTCAACGCTTCTTACTGACGGAACTGAACAACAAGGCATGTCTATAACTGTAGTTACACCGCCTCTTGCTGCTGCGGCTGAACCAGTTAAGAAGTTCTCTCTATGAGGGAATCCTTGATACATGAAATGTGTATGTGAATCTATACAACCTGGTAATGTTAAATGACCACCAGCATCAATAACTTCTTTGGCATCTACGCCATCTACATTGTCTAAGAATCCAGCAATCTTTTCATCTTTTACTAAGATGTTTGTTAAAATAGTGTCATCACCTTGTGGAATCCTAGCATTTTTGACTATAACGTCATACATTTTGTAAACCCACTTATTTTATTTAGAATATCTTAGGTTTATAATATCATAGGGATGAAAAATAAACTTTGTTAGATTACTATAAAAATTTTACTAGAAACAAGGAAATCTATAAAAGATTTTGTAAGTATTTAATAATAGAATGATGAATTATAATATACATAATTTTGTTAAAATTATTGGCAAAGTAGTAATGATTTGAAAAAAGTTTAGCAAATTCCAAATTAAACTCTATCGTTGGATTGACCCATAAAGGCAGATACAAGTATTTTAGTGAACCGCTATATGACAAAAAATAGTATTAGCTATGATTTCAGATTTCCCCCTAAAAATAAAGATGCAACAGAGGTAGATATCTAGCTAAAAAAGCAAGGGAACTTATAGAGCTTACAAAAGGTCATACTAGTAAAGAAAAAATGTATGAGTCAAATGTTTACAGGTAAGTTGTTAATCTTTCAATATATTTATCAGAAAACATTTTGTATATTCTCAACAAAGTTTTTTATCAATTAAATGGTATAATAAAATTAAAGGAGGTATGATTATGGCTTTGAAATTGATCGACTTGTCACAGGAAATATTTGAAGGCATGTCCATATTCCCCATGCATCAAAGAACCTTCATAATGACCAATATGACTCATGAAGAAAATATGAAGATGACTGGAAGCCCTACAGTGGGATTTTCAGCTAGAAATTTATTAATCTCAGAGCATTGTGGTACCCATAGTGATGGAGTATCAGAATTTAAACCTGGAGGCCCTACCATCGACAAGATGCCTTTAGAGTATTTTTGGGGAAGTGCAATTTGTATCGATGTATCCCATGTAAGATATCCAAACTATATTGAACCAAGGGATTTGGAAGAAGCAGTTAGAAAATCTGGACAAGAGATAAGAGAGGGAGATATAGTCCTATTGTATACAGGACACCACGACAGAGCCTATGGAACGGATAAATTCCAAACGGACTATACTGGACTAAGCTACGAAGGAGCTAAATGGCTTGCTGAACAAGGCGTAGTAAACATTGGTGTTGATGCACCAGCTATAGACTTAACTCCTGATGATATCAACTTCTCTGGTCATCTAGTATGTGGTGAATACAATATAACCAATACAGAAAACCTATGCAATTTAGACAAAGTGCTAAACAAAAGATTTCTATACATTGGATTGCCATTAAAAATTCGAGACGGCTCTGGCTCACCTATTAGGGCAGTAGCTTTAGTAGAAGAATAGTTTCAATTATAAATCCCTGGTAGAATTCCTCTACCAGGGATTTAGTCAGTTTATTAACAATTCTCTAATCTTTAGTGCAATCTCCAAATTCAACCTGTCATTGGGATCATCTAAGTCCATACCGGTAATCTGATTTATCCTATTAATCCTATACAATATGGTATTATAGTGAGTATATAGGCTTTCAGACATCCTGGTTAAATTTCCATTGTATTCAAAATAAGCTTCCAATGTTTTAACTAGCTCTGTAGACTTTTTATTATCATAATCCACAAGGGGCTTCAATGTAGTATTGTAAAAATCCTCTAACTCCTCTGTCAAGAAATCTTGGCATAATATCTTAAATATTCCCAACTCATCAAAGCTTATTACTTCCTTGTCTATAATGGCCTTACCCGTTCTAATAGTTTTAACTGCATCAGCAAAGCTCTTATTTACATTGTCTAGGCCCTTGTAGACTCTGCCTATTCCTATCTTAACCTTCATATTATTAAACTTCTCACTTAAAGCATCTGTAACCCTACTATTAAAATTTCTCAATCTATCATCGATTACGCTTTTATCTTCAAAACCTAATAGCACCTGAACCCCATTGAGTTTAGTTGCTACTATCCCTCTTAAATTTAAATATCTCATTATATCTTCGATAATAGTAACCATATTGCTTACATGATCCTGTACATATTCAAACAAAAATTCATCATCGTTTTCATCTTCAAACTTCAATTTAAAGCTCATCACTTCAATAACATAGTAATCGTTGGGATTTAAATTGAAAAAATGCGCCCTCTCTAGAGCTTTCCGTTTCCTTTTAGCATCTGGTGATATCAAATCCTCGAAGAATTCAGATCTATATCTTATCTCCACTTCCTTTATACTTAACTCCTGCAGTACCGCCAAAGCTATAGTAGTTGCGGCTGATTCTATTATAGATAAGTCAAATCCACCTAAAGGAGTATTGGTAGACCAAGTAAATATAAGCCCGTATACATTATCCTTGAGAACTATTGGCATTATCATTCTGTTAACAAACTTACCATCTATTATAACCTTATCTTCGTCTAATTTTTTTAATTTGCTTCTCCCATTATTAGGATCATAGAACTCTCTTATATCCTCTAAAAATTCATATCTCAACTTATCGTCTAAATCCCCTAATTTCTCATACATTTGATTAGAAATATCCAAATTTATAATGACTGGATTCTTTATATTGTCATGTATTACCTGGGTTACCTCTTCAATTCCATTGCCTTCAAGCATTACCGCCATAAACTGTTCATGAACCTTTTCTATCCTCTCTAGTAGAGAAGCTTGTTTGTTAAAAATTTCCTTAAAAATGCCCATCATAACATCGGACAAGGGTATAGATTGATGAATATCTATTAATGGAAAACTTAATTCATCTGCTAGATGTATAACATCATCGGAAAGAGAATCCAAATATGGAGACACCTTAATGCCTATCCCTGCTAAATGTTTTTCAGAACATTCCTTTATTAGTTTCTTCTGTGCTTCTACATTATCTTTTTCAAAAAAATATGCAGTAGTTAAAAGAAACTCTCCTTCTTGGACCCAATCTATAATATCTGGATCTGCCATGATATTTACTCTAGATATGGTATTTCTAATACCCTTAAACCCTGCTATCAATTTAGAATCGCCCATTACCTCTAGCCCTAGCATATCTTCAACACTAATCCCATTTTGCCTAGACATATTATACCTACTCCCCTATTCTTTCATAACTACTACAAAAATTATAACATAGGGGAAAATTTATGTCTACTTAGGTTCCCAAACTTCATTTCCACATACATATCTATGAATAATATTTCTATCATCACCAATGTATATAAATTTTTGTATCCTCTCCTCTAAGGATAATCTATCTCCACACATAAGAGATGAATCGTCTATTACCAATGCATCTAGCTCATATCCTTCTTCAAAGCTACCAACCTTTCCAAAGAAAGCTCCTCCACCTTTTGTTCCTAAATAAAAAGCTTCTGAACTAGTCAAAGGCTGTAGTTTTTTATTAGTCTCTAGCCACTTCATCTTGGAGGCTTGTATAGCTGCCGTTATCACACTAGGTATACTCAAGCTATTTCCTCCTGAAATATCTGATCCTAAACCCACTTGAATCTTGTTGTCTAAAAATTTCCTTACTGGCATTATTCCACTGGATAAATTGTAATTAGAATAAGGGCAATGGGCTACAAACACTCCATTTTTCTTCATTAATTCAATTTCATCCTCTGTATTATATATACAATGAGCCATCACAGTACTAGTCTGACCAAATAATCCATACTCATTATATACAGATGCATAATTAGGTAATTCAGGATGTAGTTCTCTAACCCATTCCACCTCAGAAGTATTTTCGCTTAGATGGGACTGAACTGGAACTCCATGGTTAATGGCTAATTTACCCAATCCTTTCATAAGTTCTACTGAACAAGTAGGTACAAATCGTGGAGTAATTATTGGTTTTACAAGATCAGATTTATTTCTGTATTCTAATATAATCTCTTCCGTCTCTACTATGGATCTTTGAGTATCCTCTGTAAGTTCAGGAGTAGTATTTCTATCCATATTTACCTTACCTACATAAGCCCCTAAACCAGCTTCTATAAGCATATCCATCAACAACTTAGTACTTTCAGTATGGATACTACTAAATATTACTGAACGAGTAGTGCCTTCACGCCACAAGTCTTTAATCAACTTAGAATATACCCTTTTGGCATATTCCATATCCCCATACTTTGCTTCCTCAGGAAAAGTATAGGTATCAAGCCAAGGTATAAGCTCCTTATCCAAGCCTAAGCCCCTATTAGGATATTGAGGAGCATGAAGGTGTAAATCTATAAAACCTGGTATTATCATTTTCCCTGTAAAGTCTTTTATAGGATATTCTTTATATTTATC
>JAAYFV010000123.1 GCA_012728075.1 Tissierellia bacterium | reverse complement strand
TGTCAATTAGTCCTTTCTTTTCTAAATCTGCTAATATATAATGCCCTTCATGGCGTTCTACTCCTTCTAGGATTTTAATTCGCATGGAATAGAATTCATGAAATAATGGATAATTCCTAGCAAAGGTATATATGCTGGCAACTTGTCTTGGATCTATGTTTTTCCACCATCCATCTCTTCCTCTAAAATCCGGTATATTACTCTCTGTATCCATTCCCGCTCCTGTAAGTATTACAGTACTTTCCGAGTCTTTAATCATATTAGCAAGGATTCTAGCCCCTTTATTAATAGAATCTCCTTTAAATATTAAATTCACCAAAACTCCCCTTTCCAAACTATTCCTTTATAACTATTATATATTATTACATACCAAATACCCATATTCAAGCATTTAAATCTATATAATTACATCACTTTATTCTATAAAAAAATTATCTTGTTACTTTTTGAAGCTTCTTGAAACTTAGCATATATACTTTATTTATAGATAGATGGACAATGATAGAGCAAATTAATTATCAAAAGCTGTTATATTTGCCATATTGTTTTCAAATATAGTAAAGCTTATCTATATCTGCTTGTTCATTATAATCTATGAAATAATTATCTAATATAATTAAGGGGAGGTTAGGAAATGGATAGTAATGCAGCTTTAAGTTTTGTAAAAAATATTAACGGTTTTTTATGGGAACCAGTATTGCTTATAGCTTTATTAGGTACAGGAGTTTTATTTACTATTAAGCTTAAAGGTATTCAAATAACGAAACTAAAAACCGCTATAAAACAAATATTTAGCAAACAAGAAAAAGAAACTGAAGAAGTAGGGTTATCATCTTTTCAATCATTAGCTACTGCAATAGCTGCTCAAGTAGGAACAGGAAATCTTGCTGGTGTTGCAACTGCAATGGTTTCTGGAGGTCCTGGTGCTATATTCTGGATGTGGATAAGTGCTTTTTTTGGAATGGCAACTATATTTGCTGAAGCTGTATTAGCACAACTATTTAGAAAAACTGATAATGGAGAATTAGTTGGTGGACCAGCATACTACATTAGATACGGTCTTAAAAACAAGTTTTTAGCAGGCTTTTTTTCTGTAGCCATAATTCTTGCTCTAGGATTTATGGGTAATATGGTTCAAGCAAACTCAATAGCATTAGTTGTAAATAGTGCATTTAATATACCAAAATTAATTATAGGTATAATAGTTGCAATATTAGCTTTTATAATATTTTCTGGTGGTATAGAACGTATAGGCTCTTTTACAGAAAAAATTGTACCTTTAATGGCAGCATTATATATACTTGGATCACTAGCTTTAATTCTACTTAACCATGAAAATATCATACCTGCATTTAAAATGATAATATATGGAGCCTTTAATCCAAAAGCAATTGCTGGTGGAGTTATGGGTGTTACAGTTAAAGAATCCATTAGATATGGGGTAGCTAGAGGATTGTTTTCTAATGAAGCAGGTATGGGTTCTACACCTCATGCTCATGCCGTTGCAAAAGTTGATAATCCAGTTCAACAAGGTTTAGTTGCTATAATAGGAGTTATTGTGGACACAGGAATAGTATGTACCCTTACTGCATTAGTTATATTAACCACTGGAGTATTAGGTACAGGATTAACTGGAGCTGAACTTACCCAAAAAGCTTTCGAAATAGGTTTTAGTAATTTGGGAAATATGGGTAGTTATTTCGTAGCTATATCTTTATTCTTCTTTGCTTTTTCTACTATAATAGGATGGTATTATTTTGGAGAATCCAATATAAAATATCTATTTGGTAGAGATGCAGTTAAATATTATAGAATAATAGTACCTATTATGCTAATTTTAGGTACAACTTTAGAAGTAGAACTTGTATGGGAATTGGCAGATACTTTCAATGCTCTTATGGTAATTCCAAACTTAATTGCTTTAATAGGACTTTCCAATTTGGTAGTTAAGGCTGTAAATGATTTTGATAACAAATATAAGCATGAATATACAAAAGAAAGAAAAGTAGGAGTAGAGAAAATATAATTATATTTTTTCTATATATAAAAAAGTTGATAACAATTGTTATCAACTTTTTCTATTTTTATTTTTCGGAAAGATAATTTTTTACATTATATTCTTCTAATTTCTCTTGATACCATTTTTCATATTCAGTAGGGATTTTCTCTTCTAATATAACTTCCTTTATGGTATCTTTATTGTCTTCATATTTTGCTTCTTTAGCTTCTTTTTTGTCCAATACTTCTATTATATGATAACCATAGCTAGTCTTTACAGGTTCGCTAATTTCGTTTATCTTTAGAGAAAAAGCAGCATCTTCAAATTCCTTTACCATTTTACCTTTGCTAAAAAATCCTAATTCCCCACCTGAATCTTTATTAGTTTCATCTTTGGAATACTTCTTTGCCAATTTAGCAAAATCTTCTCCCTTATTAAGCTTTTCTAGAACTTCTTTGGCTTCATCTTCCGTTTCAACTAGTATATGACGGGCTTTAACTTGTTCCTCTTGATTAAATAGCTCCTTATTTTGCTCAAAATAGTCCTTCATCTCTTCCTCTGTTATAGATATATTAGGTTCTAAAAGC
>JAAYFV010000122.1 GCA_012728075.1 Tissierellia bacterium | reverse complement strand
GTCATGCCTTTTTTTAAATCATCCATGGTAAATCCATAATAGGCTATAGCTTGTTTTAATCCTTCTTCTCCTCCGTAATTTTCCTTCATTTTATCTATTTTTTCTTCCACTTCCTCATCGCTAACCTCTATATTCTGCTTTTTAGCTTCTAAATCGATAATCTTCTCAGATATCAATGAATTAAGTACCTGTTCACCATTTTGTTCTACCATTGCATCATATAGTTGGTCCTTAGTTATAACCTCGTCACTTACCTTAGCCACAACTTCTTCATTCTTTCCATCTTTTTTACATCCAGTCATACTTATGACCAATGCCAATACTATCACTAACAATCCATATTTATAGGCATTGGAACTTGTAAATCTTTTCATCATGTTTAAAATCCTCCAATCCTTTACTTTGATTTAAATTAAGAAATCAATATATTCATTATACCATAAATATATTAATTTCTTAAAGTTAAATATTTACTTACAGGTACTAGATTAAAATATCCTCATCTCCAGCATAAATATGTATAAATTATACTCTTCCCTTAGTCCATTATATACTAACTTCTGAAAAATTCTCCCTATATTTTTTAAATGCTGCCATTATCTCTGGATTTTCCAATAGAAATTTATTCAATATAAATATATTTCTCAAGGTAGAAAGGCTTAAACCATGTTCTATCATCTCCGTATCCTTTAGCCTAGTATCTTCCGTCCCAATGTTTTTTAAAAATTCCTCTATTATGTTGTGCCTATTTAATAAGAATTTACCCACCCTTATGCCCTCTTCTGTCAATTGAATTATACCATATCTTTGATAATATACCATTCCCAAATCCTTTAGCTTCTGAACTATTTTTGTAGCTGATGAGGTACGAACATTTAAATTTTTAGCCAATTGATTCATCCTTACATATCCATCATCTTTACATATTCGATATATCATCTCTAAATAATCTTCCATGCTGGCTGTTAATAAATCTTCTCTTGCATTTATCATATGGTAGCCTCTAACTGTATAGAATTTATCTTTACCTTTCAATAAATCTACCTCCTTATTTTAAATGTAACATGTATAAGCCTATAGGCATAACTTAATTATTAGCTTCAATAAAAAGTTTCCTATGACTAACTTATGTAATAGAGTCTAAAAAAATAAGTAAAATGGAGGTTTGTTTATGGAAAAAACCTTGTTTACATTAAATCAATTGCCTATAGGTTCCCATAGTAAGGTGAAACAGCTTATAGCAGATGGCCCTATTCGAAGAAGAATGTTGGATTTAGGCCTTATTCAAGATACCATTGTAAAATCGCTGATAAAAAGCCCCGCTGGAGATCCAATAGCCTATGAAATTAGGGGGACAGTTATTGCATTGCGTTCAGAGGAAGCATCTCAAATACTAGTTGAATTGGTGGAAAAACAAGAAGGGAGGCGTGGTAATGGGATTAACTAATGAATCTACAGGCATGGCTGCTCTAAAGGATATGTTTAATATAGAAATCCAATCCCCTAATGAAGTAGTAATAGCATTGGCAGGAAACCCTAATACTGGAAAAAGCACCGTTTTCAATAGCCTTACAGGCTTAAATCAACATACAGGAAATTGGCCAGGAAAAACTGTATCCAATGCTCAAGGTAGATATAGCTACAAAAATAAACAATATATTCTAGTGGATCTACCTGGTACCTATTCAATATTAGCCAATTCCGTAGAGGAAGAAATAGCTAGGGATTTCATCTGTTTTGGCAATCCCCATGTAACAGTGGTAGTTACAGATGCTACTTCCCTAGAAAGAAACCTTAATTTAGTCCTTCAAGTTATGGAAATTACCGACAAAGTAGTCCTATGTGTAAACCTTATGGACGAAGCCAAAAGGAAGAATATCCATATAAATTTAAAAGAGTTGGAAAAACTACTAGGAATTCCAGTAGTGGGAACTACTGCAAGAAGTGGTGAAGGTTTAGAGGAACTAAAAAGTGCTATAGCAAAGGTGGCTAGTGGTAAAATACAGACAAATCCTAAGAAAGTAAATTACGATAAATTCCTAGAAAAATCTATAAAAGAGATAGAAACCCATATTAACGATTTAATTGGCAATAGGCTTAATAGTAGATGGGTGGCCCTCCATTTACTAGATGGAAATGATGAATTAATAAAATCGATAAACGACCATATGGGATTAAATCTCTCTCAACATAATCTGTTAAATAAAAAGCTAGAAAATATCCACCAGGATATAAAAAATGAATTTGATGAAATGAAGGATTTAAAAGATTATATTGTTACAAGCATAGTAAAAACTGGAGAAGATATTAGTAAAAAAGTAGTATCTTTTAAAGATAAAAATTATATTCAATTAGAACGTAAAATCGATGGTATATTAACATCTAAAACATTTGGTATACCTATAATGATTGCCCTATTAGGCATTGTATTCTGGATTACTATTAAAGGGGCTAATGTGCCTTCCAATATATTAGCTAAAGGATTGTTTTGGATAGAAGCTAGGCTAAGTACTTTTTTAAAACTGATAAAAGCCCCTATCTGGGTTCACGATATATTGGTATTGGGAGTATATCGTACATTGGCATGGGTTGTATCGGTAATGCTTCCCCCAATGGCAATATTCTTTCCTTTATTTACCTTGTTGGAGGATTTAGGTTATCTACCTAGGGTAGCCTTTAATCTAGATTATTATTTCAAAAAAGCAGGTGCCCATGGAAAGCAAGCCTTAACCATGTGTATGGGCTTTGGATGTAATGCAGCTGGGGTTATTTCCTGTAGAATCATCGACTCCCCTAGGGAAAGATTAATCGCCATTATCACAAATAATTTTGTTCCCTGTAATGGACGCTTTCCAATACTTATATCCCTTGCGACTATATTTATTGCCAGCTCTACTGGGGCTTTTAGATCTTTAGTGGCTACACTATCGGTACTGACGTCTATCCTATTAGGGGTTATTATTACTCTATTTATATCTAAACTATTATCCAAAACCATATTAAAGGGATTACCCTCTTCCTTCACCTTAGAATTGCCTCCCTATAGGAAACCTCAAATAGGTAGGATAATAGTTGGGTCTATATTTGATCGTACATTGTTTGTATTAGGTAGGGCAGTTATGGTGGCAGCTCTAGTTATATGGGTTATGGCTAATATCAGGATCAATGATATAAATATATTGACCTATTGTGCACAGTTTTTAAATCCCTTTGCTCAAGTATTAGGATTAGACGGCTATATATTGATGGCCTTTATATTAGGTTTACCCGCTAATGAAATAGTCATTCCCATTTTAATCATGAGCTATATGTCTACAGGTTCTATGTTGGAACTAGATAGTCTAAGGGAGATGAAGCAACTACTTGTCAATAATGGTTGGACTTGGTTAACGGCTGTTTGTACCATGCTATTTGCACTAAACCACTGGCCCTGTGGCACCACCCTTTTAACCATCCGTAAGGAAACCCAAAGTTTAAAATGGACTTTAATATCCTTCCTAGTACCAACTATTACTGGTATTGTAGTATGTTTTATAGTTGCTCAAGGGGCAAGATTGTTTGGATTAGTGTAGGTTTTACAGTAACTACTAGATAAATTATCATTACTTTATATGAAAAACTATTAATAATCGTCAATATCTTTTCATATAAACCCTATACTTAAGAAACAGAGATTAGATCCAAGTACTAATATACACCTACTGTATATATGAAAAAAAGTTGCAGTTAAAACTGCAACTTAATCATCTTTTAAATGGAGATCAAATCCCATTTTCCTTACAATATTTAATATTTCCTGTCTCTTAGGATTGGCATTTGTATATTTAGTTACTACCTGATCGCTAAAACAATCTACTCTCCTATTGGCATCTCTAAGATCGTAATAAGTGGTCATTTCTTCATCATAATCTTTTAGTTCTTCTAAATAATTATCAAAGGGCTCATATTTGTTTTCAAACACTCTGTATTTCATATCCATCCTAGGCTTAAGCTGGGGGCTTTGGTTAGGATAGCCAATACCTAAACCTATTACAGGAAAAGTTAGCTGAGGTAATTGTAAAATCTGACAAATCTTTTCAGAATCGTTAAGTATACTCCCTAAATAAACTGTACCTAGTCCAAGGGATTCTGCTGCATTTACAATGTTTTGGGCTGTAATACATGCATCAGTAAAGGAAGAGAAGAAGTTATCCATATCCCTATTGCTATCCCCTGTAAATCCTTTCTCCCTGGCAATTTGAGAGTTTCTATATTGATCAACTAAAAAGATTAGAAGTTCTGATGCCCTTGCAACGTATTCCTGCTTACATACTTCAGATATTTCCTTTTTAATTTCTCTATCTGTAACTCGAATAATAGATGAGGCTTGCATTCCATTGGCAGTTGCTGTCCTTCTGGCTACTTCCATTAGTTGTTCAAATACTTCCTTGGGTATTTCTTCATCTGTAAACTCTCGAATAGTTCTGTGATCTAGTT
>JAAYFV010000121.1 GCA_012728075.1 Tissierellia bacterium | reverse complement strand
TAATAGAATACTTCACTGTACAAGCTAAACTTCTAAAAGTGAATACCTGTAAGAAGCCTACATTTTAGCTAGGTTTATTTAAGTGTGCCCAAAATACATGTAATTCTATCCATCTCAATCATAACACTAAAATAAGGGTAAAAATAGTAATGGAGCGGGATTTAAGAAAATCCCACCCCAACTATTGACAAAGAGCCAAAATTTCTTTAGTAGCTTCAATCCCATTCATTTTTTCCATCCTAATATCCATAAGCATTAAATCTGGTCTATATTTATCATATAATTTTACTGCTTCTAGACCATCGTATCCTATTGCTAATATATTTATACCATTGGCATTTATAATTGTTTTTAAAGATTCTACTACCAAAGGATCATCATCTATAATAATTATATTCATAAAGTATCACCTTTCATTAAAGTTAAATGTAGTTGAAAACCATCATCAAATTTATAATTTAAAAAACCATTATGTTTTTTAGCTATATCCTCCATAGACATAAGCCCTATACCTTTAGAGCTTTTGAAAACATTTTCATCAAATATACTTCCATTATCCTTTATGACAATAGAATAAAATTTTGGCTGACTAAGTAAAGTTATTTTTAATTTTGTAGCGTTGGAATGTTTAATGCAATTGGTTATTGCTTCTTTTACAATAGATAAAATATCAAATTTCAAATTATAATCTAGATCGTCTTCTAAATTATAGATAATTTCTGTATCTATATTTGGAATTTCTCTACAAAGTTTTTCAATTTGAGATTTTAATTCTAAAGATTCACTATAAAGATTGTGTATGTTTTTTCTAATATCTTCCATACCATTAGATAAGGTGTTTTGTAATGTATTTAAACCAGATATGACAGCATTTTCATTGGAGATTATCTTTAAGGCTTCTACTTGAAGTATACTACTACTTATGGCATGACCTATGGAATCATGAAGTTCTCTTGCAATACGATTTCTTTCTGTAAGTATGGCAATTTGTATATTTTTTTCCTTATCTATTTTTAATTGTTCATTATATTTTTTTAGATAAATATTATCTTCTGTTAGTTTATCTCTTACTATTTTATTTTCAGTTAAAATAATTTTATACTTTTTAGACATTTCTGAAAAATAAATAGAAATAATAGAAACCATTAAATTTGTTATAGGGGAAATCATTAGAATTAAAGGTGTGACTAATATAGTATATATGCCAAAATCTAAATAAATATTATATAAAATCAAAGGTAAATAAAAAATAAATAAATTATCGAAAAAGCATAGCATTATAAATAAAATGTAAAGAGAAATTCTTCTCTTTTTCGTATGTAATAAATCTAAAAGCAAAGAAAGAATAAGGCTTATAAGAAAATAAAAAGCTAAGTTTTTATCTGGATTTATTTTATATGTATTATATAGGCAAAACAGAATGATTAAAAACTTTTCTGCAAATTTTCTCATATAATTTCCCACCTTTATTCCATTATACTAATGAAATTTTTAAAATACAACTAATTTTATGACAAATGTCATGCGAGATTCTAACTTTAGACACTACAATGGAAATCTTAACCATTATATAATAATCTTAAGAGATAGAGGAGGGATTTAGATGGTAGTAGAGGTAAAAAATTTAGTTAAAAGATATAAAGAATTAATCGCCCTTGATCATTTCAATATGGAAGTAGAAGAAGGAGAAATTCTAGGCCTTTTAGGTCCAAATGGTTGTGGTAAAACTACAGCTATAAATTGCATCTTGTCTTTATTAAATTATGATAAAGGCGAGATCAGAGTTTTTGGGGAAAAGATGACTCCCAATTCTTATGATATTAAAAGAGAAATAGGTTTAGTACCTCAAGAGGTTTCAGTTTTTGAAAATTTAACTGTAATAGAAAACACAGATTATTTTTGCGGGCTATATATAGATGATAAAAATAAAAGAAAACAATATGTAGAAGAAGCCATAGAATTTGTAGGATTAAAAGATTATACTAAATTTTATCCTAAAAAATTAAGTGGAGGTTTAAAGAGGAGACTTAATATTGCTTGCGGTATAGCACATAAACCTAAATTAATATTTTTAGATGAGCCTACTGTTGCAGTGGATGTTCAAAGTCGTAATTTCATATTAAATGGTATAGAGAAGTTAAATGATGAAGGCAGTACTATTATATATACAACTCATTATTTAGAAGAAGCAGAAAGGCTTTGTAAGAGGATTATTATAATGGATAAAGGTAGAGGCTTGGTCTCTGGTACAAATGAAGAATTAAAGTCTATGATAAGTACTTCTGAAAAAATAGTAGTTGGATTTACAGAAATAGAAGATGAAACAGTTCAGAATATGAAAAATATACTTCATGTAATGGACATAGAAAAAGCTGGGGAGGACTATATAATAAAATTTGAAAATGGATTTAATAATTTAGCTAATCTTATGAATTTTATAGAGGAAAATCAATTGGTATATACAAAACTCCAAAGTCAGTTACCTACTTTAAATGATGTATTTCTAGAATTAACTGGGAAGGAGTTGAGGGATTAGATGAAAAATTTAATTAGAAATATAATATATCAAGGGAAGAACTTACTTAGAGATGCTGGATTTTCTTTTTGGGTAATGTTATATCCATTAATTTTAGCTATGTTTTTTAATATTGCCTTTAGTGGAATGATGGATATAGAATTAACAAATATAGATGTGGGAATAGTTGATGGAAATCCAATTGAACAGGTATTGGAAGAGATTGAATTTATAAATATTCATAAAATAACTGATGAGGAAGTAATAGAGAAACTAGACAATGAAGAAATTCACGGTTTTATAGACGAAGATTTAAACTTAACTGTGAAGAAATCTGGAATAAATCAAACAATTATTAAAGAAATAATAGAGCAAATAAAACAAATGGAAAAATTAAATAGACCTATTGAAAATTATGATTTTGAAGCTAATTATATTGTAGATAGAAATCAAAAGGCAAATTCCATAATAGTAGTATTTTTTTCCTTAATTGCCATGTTTTCTACTTATAGTATTAATGCGGGTATTTCAACTGTTAGTTTAACTCAAGCTAATTTATCTAATATAGGGGTAAGAGTCAATAGTACTCCTCTTAAAAAGAAAAATTTTTTACTAGCAGGAGTGATAGTTGCTTTATTTTTGAATCTATTGGCAAATGGAGTACTGCTTTTATTTGTAAAATATGTTTTAAAAATTGATTTACTTAAAAATATAAAATACAGCATTATTCTTATTATAATTGGAAATTTGTTTGGGGTATCCCTTGGGATGTTTATTGGAGCTTCCAATAAAAAGAGTATGAATACAAAGATTTTAATTGGTGTTGCTAGTACTTTGTTTTTATCCTTTTTATCTGGAATGATGGGGCCTTGGATGAAAGATGTAATAGATGAACATATACCTATTTTAGCTAGGATAAATCCCATTTCCATAATTAGCAATAATTTGTATAGGATAAATATTTTAGAAAGCACTAAAACTGTAGGGGAAGGAATTATGATTTTATTCAGTTATTGTGGGGTCTTAATTTTGTTGTCCTATATGTTTTTAAGGAGGAAAAGCTATGACAGTTTATAAATATTTTATAAAAATAGCATTAAAAAACAAATGGACTATTCTTGGCTATACTATAATATTTTTTTCCATGTCTTTAATATCTGGATCAGGTGCTACTGAAAGAGAGCCCAAATTTATGGAAACTAGATTAAATATTGGCATCATAGATAATTCTAATAGTGAATTATCCACTGGCTTAAAAGATTATTTAGAAGGGAAACACAATATGGTAGATACCATAGATGATGAGGATTATATAAAGGAGCAGATATTTTTAGAAAGAGCAGATGCTATAATAATAATTCCAGAGGATTTTCAAGAAAAAGTTATAAACAAAGAAAAATCTATTAAAATTTACAATGATGATAGAAAAATAGAATCTATGCAAATACAAAATCAAATAAATAAATTCCTTATGTTTGCAAATGCTACTTATGAAGATGGAAAGTTTAATCTAGCTAATGTAAATTTAGCATTAAGAGAAAAGGCAAAGGTGAAGTTGGCAAATAATAATAGAGAAAAAAATAACAGTATCAATAATGAATGGTTTAGGAATTATTATAATTTTACAAGTTATGTAATTATAGCTATGTATATAGCCATAATAGGGATGGTAATGACTGATTTTACAGATGAAAATATAGATAGCAGAATGAAAATATCTTCAAAAAAATTTTTAAATTTTAATATGGAATTGTATTTAGGACAACTGACCATAGCTGCTATAATCACATCGATTTTTATTTTGGGAAGTATTGTATTAAAGGGAAAATATATTGGAGAAGTGGATTTTATTAAATATGTAATAAATATTATAGTTTTTTCTTTTACCATATTATGTTTTACTTTTTTTATTAATAATTTTACTAAAAATAAATTTGTTATTAGTGGATTAGCTACAGTATTATCCCTTGCTACTTCCTTTATATCAGGAGTAATGGTGCCTCAAGAATTTTTAGGAGAGAAGACTTTATTATTGGCGAAATTTTTCCCAACTTATTATTTTGTTAAAGTAAATGGTACTACAGTTAATTCTTTTTCAGATATAAGCTTTAATATATTTATGCAATTGTCATTTGCTGTGGCATTTATATTGATGGGATTATATTTTTCTAAAGCAAAACAGAAAGCATAAGATAAAAATAGGTGAATTATAGTATAATTTATCAATATTTTGTTGGATTTTCTACGGAATCTGACGGTTCTACTTGTCTCACGAAAATATTCAAGCTTGGAAACATAAATTTATGGTATAATAAGTTTAAAATAAGGCAAAGGGGGCAATTATTTGAAAAAAATTAGAATAATACTTATTACAACTATTCTTATGATTGCACTACCTAGCATAGTCTATGGAGATATAGGTCCAAAACCTTCTATTGAAATAATTGTAAAAAATCCACCAAAAGTGGAATACTATCTAGATTTATTAGTGGATTATGAAGGGGAGGGCTTATATCCTAATATTCGTGAGGAAGATAAATATTCGGCGGATATGTACAATATACTTAAAAATTATAATTCAGATGGATGGCGTCCTGCAATGGTTACAGGGACTAAGGTTCCTATTTTCGGCGATATTATTGGGAAAAAAGATGGAGAAAATATGGTCCATAGTTTTAGTTATATAGGAGTTCCTGATAGATTTAAAATAATCATAGTAACAGCAGATGGAGAAACCATAGTGTCAGAAAATATTGTAAAGAGAAAGGCATTTAATAGCAGAGTATATTTTGATTATAATACTAAAAAATTGTGGGAAAATTCAATTGTTCTTGCATATATTAAGCAATTTCTTACTACCTACCCTACGACTTTATTAATTGAAGGGCTAATATTACTTTTATTTGGTTTTAGTCTAAAGAAAAATTGGAAATCATTTGTATTAATTAATTTATTAACTCAGGTACTGCTAACTTTTATTATATTTGGAGCTATGTATAAACAAGGTTCTATGGCTGCTATATTCTTCTATATACCTTTTGAAATAATAATTTTAATTATTGAAACGAAATTATTTAAAAAATATTTAGTAGAGCATTCAGAATCTAGACGAAAGACATTTGCCATAGTGGCTAATATTGTTAGTTTTTTAGTGGGGGTAATAGGTATATTATATTATTCAAAAAGATAAATTTAATAACGGGAGATCGTCATGTTAGATAACAATATATGTAAAAAAACCAAAATCATATCCATAATATTATTGTTCCTATATTTAATTTATTATAGTCTAATTATATCTTGGATAAAGTTTATGCATTCTGAAATTAATATATATAGCGTAGTAGGAATATTTGTACCATTTATTTTATTTCTTCTTATTACATATGGACTATTTAAGACTTCAGGCCTTATAAGTAAAAAGTATATCACTATTAATCTCATACTAATTATACTTCCTGTATTAATTTCTTTTGGCTTGGTAGTATACAATGAAGCTGAAAGCAAATTTAATTATGAAAAATGGATAGGAAAACAGGATAAGAGAGTTTGGATGGTGGATGATTTATTAGAAAAACATAAAATTTTAAATATGTCTAAGGATGATATTATAAAATTATTAGGTAAGCCTTCAGATACTCAGTATTTTAAGGAAGTAGATAATATAGTATACTATTTAGGGGCTGAAAGGGGTTTAGTAAGAATAGATAGTGAATGGCTAGTTATATGGTTTGACGAGAAGGATACAGCAATAGATATAAAAATAATGAGGGATTAATAACATTTTTATCAACTTCAAAATATCCCGGTATAGAGGAGGAATACTATGGATTATACTATTGTCTTTATACCAGGACTTTTTGGTTCCATATGATTTATTTTAATCCTGCTTCTATAGATAAATTAATTATGATAGGCACTCCAAATTTAGGTACAGTAAATGCTTATTATTTCTGGAGTGGTGGCAAACTTCCCTATTCAAAAGTAGAAGACGATATTCTTTATAAAGGGAGTTAAGGTTTATTGGGACGAAGATAATTTAGAAAAGGAATACATTCTTGGCGTTAGAGATAAAGTGTTTTTTGTAGCTTATATAGGAGATATACCAATAGGATTTATATCAATTAAAGATTATAATG
>JAAYFV010000120.1 GCA_012728075.1 Tissierellia bacterium | reverse complement strand
GTATATAGCCTTTTAATTCCCCTATTTACCACAGACATCCACCTCCTCCTTCTTTGTCTTCATCAAATTTAGCTGTTATCGCCATGGTGATTAGTATAAATATCATCATGATTATGGATATGGCGGAACCAAAATGCCAATCTCCAGTTCCTAAAAATTGTTGCTCCACTAGATTGCCTATTAACATATATTGTCCTCCCCCTAATAACCTGGAAATTACAAAAGTGCTAACTGCAGGCATAAACACCATGGTAATTCCAGTAATTATGCCAGGAATACTTAAGGGAAAAATTATCTTCGCAAATACCTTAGTCTTATTTGCCCCTAGATCTTCTGCTGCTTCAATTAAGCTTTTGTCAATCTTTATCAATACTGAGTATATAGGTAATACCATAAAAGGCAAAAAATTATATACCATGCCTAATAAAACTGCTCCATCATTATATATTAAATTTAAAGGTTCAAATCCTAATTTAACCAATATATAATTTATAAATCCATTTTTCCCTAATAAAGTTAACCATGCATAGGTTCTTAAAAGAAAATTCATCCACATAGGTATAACAAATAATAGTATCATTGCATTTCGCTTCTTTACATTTTCCTTAGATATTATCATAGCCATAGGATATCCTAGAACTAGAGTAACAGCCGTGGACTTCAAAGCAAGACTTATAGATCTCCACAATACATCTATATATATAGGATCTAGAAATTTTTTAAAATTATCTAATGTAAATTGAATATTCCTTATATCCCCTTCCCCAGTAGTTAGAGAATATACAAGTATTAAAGCCAATGGAACTATTATAAAAATAATCATCCAGAGGATATATGGATAGGCAATCCATTTTGTCTTCATTCATCCATCACCTTCTTCATTATGTGAATATTTTCAGGAATTACACTCATACCTATTTCAGTACCCACAGGTTTCATAATAGTGCTATGAATCATCCATTCAATTTCTCCATCTTGTACCATTATTTCATAATGAACTCCCTTAAAGGTAACAGAAGTAATCTTTCCTTTTATTTGTCCTTCTTCTGGTGAGGTTATCTCCAAATCCTCTGGCCTAATTACTACATCTACAATTTCTTTCTTATCAAAACCTTTGTCTACACAAGGAAATATTCTTCCAGTAAATTCTACAACATAGTCCTCGTGCATAATCCCATCAACAATATTGCTTTCCCCTATAAATTTAGCTACAAAAGCATTATTGGGTTCATTATATATATCAATTGGAGTACCAATCTGTTGAATAATTCCCTTATCCATTACTACCACCGTATCAGACATAGTAAGGGCTTCCTCTTGATCGTGGGTTACATATATGAAAGTAATTCCCACTCTTTGTTGCATTCTCTTAAGCTCAGTTTGCATCTCTTTTCTCAGTTTTAAATCTAAAGCACCTAAAGGCTCATCTAATAACAATACCTTAGGTTCATTCACTAAGGCTCTAGCAATGGCAACTCTCTGTTGTTGTCCACCACTTAGAGAATCTATAGTTCTATTTTCAAAACCTTCAAGATTTACTAATCTTAACATCTCTTTCACTCTTACTTTTATTTCATCCTTTGGCATCTTTTTTATCTTCAAGCCAAAAGCTATATTGTCAAATACATCCATATGGGGGAATAAGGCATATTTCTGAAAAACAGTATTTATTTGTCTCTCATAGGGAGGTAGATTAGTAATATCCTTTCCCTCAAAGATTACTCGCCCTTCCGTAGGCTGCTCAAATCCTCCAATTATCCTAAGGGTAGTAGTCTTTCCACAGCCGCTTGGCCCTAATAATGTCAAAAACTCATTTTTTCTAATATATAGATTAATATCATTTAGAACTTGAACTCCATAGTATTCCTTTGATATGTTTTTTAGGTCAATAGCATTTGCTTTTTCCACATCACAACCCCCCTTAATACTATATTTAATACTTGGCGGTGTACTCACCCATATAACCCTAGCTACAGTTTTCCCTGCATTGGATATATAATGGTTAGCATTTGCTTTAAAATAGAAGTTTTCTCCTTTTCTAACCTTTTGCTTTTCATTGCCAAAATGAATGAAAATATTGCCATTTATTACATATCCAAACTCTTCACCTTCATGAGGTGAGTCCTCTTTAGTTCTCCCTCCAACTTCTAATTCAACAAGAATTGGTTCCATTAAATTTTTTTGAGCATTAGGAATAACCCAACTTAATTTGTAGTTTAAATCTTCATTTTCTGTAACAAAGGCATCCTCTTTGGTAAATACTATTTGTTCATCCTCCATTTCGCTAAAGAAATCCTTTAAATTTGTTCCTAATCCATCTAATATGTCTACTAAAGTTGCAATTGAAGGTGAGGTTAAATCCCTTTCTACTTGAGATATGAACCCCTTTGTAAGCTCACATCTATCTGCTAACTCTTCTTGAGTCAAAGAGTTTTTGATTCTCAGACGCCTTATTTTCTCACCAATTTTCACCTTTATCCTCCTAACAGTTATTTGTATTATATTAAACTATATGTTTATAATTACTAAACTTTTCTTTTAACTACTCCATTATAAGCAAAAATATTATATAATGTCAATAGAATTCGTAAAAATATTTTTCTTTACACTCTATATATTATACAAGCTTTAAAGGAATATGTAATTTTATCAAGTTTAATATATAAATCTTTTTACTTAATATAAAAAACAGTTATATAATTAATAGAAATAAAAAAAGCTGGGTACCCAGCTTTTTTATAATAATTATTTACTTGCAGCTTTTGCCTTCTTTTTCTCTTTCTTCTCTAAATGTTTATCCCACAATTCATCTGCTACAGGAGCCCATTTTTCAGCAACAGGTTCAGTCTTAGCAGTCAAATCTCTTACATCTTCTCTATCTATTGGTTGAGTAGAATAAGCTCCTGAAACCTCTACCATTTCTCTAATCTTTTCAGGATTATCTAATACAGGACATGGTCTTAGATGGTTTTCATTAAATGGTTGATTTTTCTTATATTCCATAAATAATGGAGATTGTAATGCTTCTATCAAGCTTACATCCTTAATATTTACATTAGAATTATGTACAAAAGCACAAGGTTCCACATCTCCATTAGCATTTATATGAAGATATCTTCTCCCTCCAGCTATACAACCATTAACATATTCTCCATCATTCCAGAAATCAAGTAAGAATATTGGTTTTTTAGATCTTAAATCCCTTACTTGGTAATACATATATTTTCTTTGCTCTGGAGTTGCAATTAAATCGGTAACTGCATCTTTACCAATAGGCATATAAGTGAAGTACCAACCAAACATACAACCTTTATCTATTAAGAAATCTATATATTCTTCATCAGCTACAGCCTCTGTATTATACCTATGATAGCAAGTTGAAAAACCAAATATTACTCCTTCTTTTTTCAATAAATCCATTGCTTCCATAACCTTTTCATAGGTACCTTCTCCCCTTCTCATATCCGTATCTTCTTCATAACCTTCCACACTAATAGCTAATCCAAAATTACCCAATTCTCCAAGTTTCTTTGCAAATTCTTCATCTACTAAAGTAGCATTGGTAAAGGATAGGAATGAACAGTCGCTATGTTTTTCTGCTAACTTAATTAAATCATTCTTCCTTACTAACGGTTCACCACCAGAGAATATATACATATATATTCCTAATTCCTTGCCTTCTCTTATAATCCTATCTAATAAGTCATAGCTTAATGAATCAGTTTTATCATATTCCGAAGCCCAGCATCCAGTACATTTCAAGTTACAAGCGCTTGTTGGGTCCATAAGTATTGCCCATGGTACATTACAGTTGTATTTTTCTTTAGCTTTATCTTGAATAGGGATGCCAATTATACCAGAATTTACCATGTAGTTTATCAAAAACTTTCTTTGGGAAGCAGGAGATAGCTCATTAAAATACCTTTCCATAAGTTTATACCAGTTACTATCAGGATTTTCAACTATATTTCTAAATGTTTTAACATGTTTTTTATGATTATCCCTTGTAACTAGCTTATCAGCCCAATCCAATAGTTTAGGCATGTTTCCCATTGGGTTTTTCTCAATATATTTTAACCCTTCATTTATCACTGCAGTACTAACTAACTGTTTCATACTTGCCATAAAAATCCCCCCTTAATTTAAATTTTTAATCCATCAATTAATAAATATAAAGACTCAACTTTGACTTTTAAATCATCTCTATTAGAAACTTTCTTAATAGTAAAAGTTTCAATAAATGTACAGATAGTTTCTAGAAAACTATTACTATCTACTGGCTTAATCTCTTTTTTTTCAATAGCTTGCTTAATCAAATCTTCGATTGTGTTTTTTAATCGTTGAATATCATCTTTTAATTTTTCCAATACTTCGTTTTTTTCTCTATTAAGTATAAGTAAAGTCTCTAAAAGTAATATAAAAGTATTATTATCCTCCTGTCCTTCAGTCAATTGATGTATTACCTGTTTTAATTTTTCTGTAAAAGATAATTCTTCATTGGCTACTATTACTTCAACCTGTGTTTGCATCTCTTCTAAAGTACTTCCTATAGTATGGAAGAATATTTCATCTTTATTTTTAAAATATTGATAAATGGTTGTTCTACCCATTCCGCATTTTTTCGATATATGAGAAAGACTAGTGTTATGGTACCCACGTTTTGCAAATACTATTTTTGCCTTCTCTATTATTTCTTTCTTTTTTTCCTCATAATCTACAATTTTTGGCAACTTATTGCTATCCCCCTTTCAATATGATAAAAATTGCCTTTTAGTATATTTTATACTTATTCGACACATATGTCAATATAAAATATCATTTTTTACCATTTCCTTCTCTAATCAATATAATGTAACTTCATAGTTCCAATGGCATTTTCAACTAATTTTTCTATATTCAAATTTTCTTCTGATTTTTCTATATTTTCTAATTTAGGCCTTGTTACTGGATGTTTTGGTAAAAATAAAGTACAACAATCTTCATAAGGGAGTATAGAAGTTTCATAAGTACCTATTTCTTTCGCTAAATCAATTATATCCACCTTATCAAATCCAATTAAAGGTCTTAATATTGGTATATCAACTACGGCATTTATAACGGATATTCCATTTATAGTTTGGGAAGCAACTTGCCCTAAATTTTCTCCTGTAATAAGAGCATCAATACGGTTTTCTTTAGCTATTTTCTCAGCTATTCTCATCATAAATCTTCTAGATATTATGGTCATTTCATCTTCAGGACATTTAGCGTTTATTTCTTTTTGTATCTCCAATATATTTACACTATATAGTTTTATTGGGCCAGCGTACAAGCTTAATATTTCAGCTAAATTCTTAACCTTTTCTTCCGCCCTTTCACTGGTAAAAGGATAACTATGGTAATGAACTCCACTTATTTCAACTCCACGTTTTGCCATCATAAATCCAGCTACTGGACTATCAATCCCTCCAGATAACAAAAGTAATCCTTGCCCATTAGTACCTACTGGAAGACCTCCGTATCCCTTTATCTTGTCTATATATATATAACAATTTTCCTTTATATCTATATATAAATATACTTCTGGGTTGTGTACATCTACACTTAAAGCGTTAAATTCTTTTAATATCGTAGCTCCTATTTCTCTTGATACTTCTGGAGATTTTACGGGAAAACTTTTATCTACCCTATTGGTACTTACCTTAAAAGTATTTATAGTTTCTTTGGATAATTTTTCCTCCATTATTTTTATTGAAGCTTTTTCAATTTGTTCCATATCTTTATCTACTCTAATACAAGGACTTATATAAACTAAACCAAATATTTTTTTTAATTTATTGATTATATAATCAAAATCTTCCTCCTGTGCTTCAATATAAAATTTCCCTTGTTCTTTATATATCCTTTCATAATCTATGTCCTTTATGGATTTTTTAATCCTTGATATTAATTTATCTTCAAAGTATTTTCTGTTTAATCCTTTTAATGCAACTTCTCCTAGACTTATACTAAGAACCTTATCCAATTTTATCACCTCATAGTTATTTTTCGAATTTCTTCTACTGAGTTTTTCAATACATTTATAGTATAATCAATATCTTCTATAGTGTTTTCATAAGAGAAACAAAATCTAATTGCCCCATCAATATCTAAAGAGGATAACCCCATCTCCTGTAATACATGGCTTTTTTCAGTTCCTTTGGAAGAACATGCAGAACCAGTAGATACATATATACCTTTATCCTCTAAATAATGTAACAATACCTCTCCTCTAACATATTTAAAAGACACATTTAATATATATGGAGAACAAGTTTTGTCCACAGGACTATTAATTCGAATAAGATCCATATTCTCTTTTAATTTATCTATAAAATAAGATTTTATTTTTTTTACCCATTCCCTTTCTTTTTCATAATTTTTCCCCATAATTTCAACAGCTTTACCTAATCCAATTATACCAGGAACATTTTCCGTCCCAGAACGGAGACCTTTTTCTTGATTTCCTCCAAATATTATGGGTTCTAATTTTACCTTCTTGTTTATATATAATCCTCCAATGCCTTTAGGACCATATATCTTGTGTCCACTAAAGGAAAAAGTATCTATATCCCACCCCTTTATATCCACAGGAATCTTCCCAAAAGCTTGTATTCCATCTACATGTAATAGAGCATTGGAACCTTCTTCCTGTAAAATTTCCCTTATTTCACCAATAGGTTGGATACTACCTACTTCATTGTTCACTAGCATTATACATACCAATATGGTGTCTTTTCTTATACTACTTTTAAATTCTTCTAAAGAAATTAGCCCTTTTTTATCTACTTTTAAATAGGTAATTTCATATCCTCTTTGCTCATAATATTTTAATACATTTAATACAGATGGATGCTCTATTCCAGTAGTGATTATATGTTTACCCTTTCTATGATATTTGTTTATTATACTTTGAATAGCAAGATTATTACTTTCTGTACCCCCTGAAGTAAAATATATTTCATCTTTATTTACTTTTAAAAATTTGCCAATAGTCTCTCTAGTATTTTCTATCCTTTTCTCTATATTGAAACCCATTCTATGTAGAGAAGAAGGATTCCCGTACTCCTCTCTTAATACTTGAACCATTTCCTCTATAACTGCTTCCCTAGGTTTCGTTGTAGCACAGTTATCCAAATATATTTCCAAAAATACCACCTCATCTATTTTTTAGTATTCTAGATCTGCAAGGCATATTAGCTTTCAATCTTTGGGGATTTTTAGATATTATTATCTTCTTAAAATATTTAATTACCTCATTGCGCAAATATAGTATTTGTAATTATTATTATATAGGATTTATAGAGCATGTTAAAGCTAAATATAAGGCTTATCAAAAATATTTTATAATTTTTTTGAAAAAAGTCTTGCAAACTCTGTCGTAATTTGCTATAATTTGTACGTGGTTATCCCCCTGGTAACCTCAAATAAGATCTCTATTCCCAATACCCCTTTTGAACGGTTTGTTTACATCCATTATGGATGGAGGCTCCAAATGGAGCCTTTTTTCTTTTTTGGTTTATTTTATCTCTTCAATTTATGATAGAATATAACTATCATGAATTAAGGAGGTTTTTTTATGTCCTATAATAATAAAGTAGCTATTGTATTTACTGGTGGTACTATTTCTATGAAAATAGATCCTAGAATCCATGCTGCAATTCCTGCCCTTACTTCTGAAGAGATAATGGCAATGGTCACCAATATAGAAAAGTTTTCTGATATTGAGATAATCAACTTTTCAAATCTACCTAGCCCTCACATTACGCCAAATATGATGATGGAATTATCTATATTAGTAAATGACATTATAAAAAGGGATGATATAACCGGTGTTGTAATTACTCATGGTACTGATACTCTAGAAGAAACAGCTTATCTATTAGATCTCACTGTAAAATCTCCAAAACCTATAATAGTAGTAGGCGCTATGCGAAATAATTCTGTATTAGGATATGATGGTTCTAGTAATCTATCAGCAGCTATTTGTACTGCTATTTCAAAAAATGCCGTTAACAAAGGTGTCTTAGTAGTTATGAACAACGAAGTAAACGCAGCTAGTGAAGTAACTAAGACCAATACATTATCCCTTGATACTTTTAAATCCCCAGAATTTGGTCCCTTAGGAATTGTTGATAATGATGAGGTGCTTTTTTATAGAGATATAGTAAAAAGACAATTTATAGAAACCCATACTATTGAAAATAAAGTCTCCCTAATAAAATGTTGTGCTGGTATGGAATCTGATATAGTAAATTTTTATATTGATACTGGATATAAAGGGATCGTAATTGAAGCATTAGGTCGTGGTAATATTCCGCCTGCTATGATTCCAGGAGTAAAAAGAGCCATAGATAAGGGTATTCCTGTAGTTATGGTATCTAGATGTCCCACAGGGAGAGTATTAGATACATATGGATATGAAGGGGGAGGTAGACATTTAAGGGAATTGGGAGTCATATTTGGGAAAAATCTCCCTGGCCAAAAAGCTAGAATTAAACTCATGTTAATATTGAGCTTGACAAAAGATATAGATATTATTAAAAATATGTTTGAAAATTAGAATATTTACAGATAGGTGCTAAATAGTACCTATCTGTTTCTATCTCTTAAATAAAATCCCCTGGTCCTTCTTATTAAAAATTGCTCAATTTGATATACTTGATCTTTTAACAGTTTAAATTCTTCATTAAAATCTTGTAACAATGCTATAGGAATTCTTTTTTCTATTTCATCAAATCGAGCATATATTTTTTCAATATCTTTTTTTATCTCTTCATAGGAATTTAAAATCTGAAAATAGGGTGAAAGTTCTTTTTTTTTAACGGAATTTCAACAGTATTTTTCACGGAACCAAAACCTATAAATTCTATCTTAGGCCTTATAGTACCAAAAGAATAATCTAAAAAGTTTCCTTCTTCATTAAATTTATCTATATACTTAAATCTTACAATTTCTTTGTGTTTTAAATTTTCCCATGAATAAATTGGACTCCAGGTAGTACCATTGTCCTTGCTGTATCTACTTATTATATTTTCATATTCAAGCCATACTACCCAAAGCTTATCATCATAATATATTATAGTTGGATACATTATATTTTCATCATTAGATAATATCTCATCTATATCTTTAACTATTTTATCGCCAATATCAAATCTTTCATATTTTACCCTTAAATTGTCATCATATTGACAATATACTATGTGTAACTTATTTTCTATTAAAAGCGTATCTAAGTATAATAGTCTGCTACTATCTCTAGTAAGTTTTATCCTGTTTTCCCACTTTTTATTAGTAAGATCAAAGGATTTCATATATATAATACTATCTTCTTGTCTCCCATGATAAACCATAATCAATTTTTCATCATAACTTATTATATCCATAGGATTTAATACTTCTCCTACCTTTATTTCATCTACTATATGAGTATCCCAATTATTACCATCATAGTGATGATGATATATTCTATATTTCTTCCCTTCTTCTAGCAAGGAAATACAATAGAATATATGCAGTTCTCTATCTTTCACCATTATATCTATATTATATACTTCTGGTATGGGTTCACTAGTTAATTTAATATTTTCAATTTGTTCTTCTTTTAATAGTAACAATATTAAGTTAAATGACATATCTTGATATATAATATATATCTGATTTTCATTATCTATTGTAGCATTAAAATCCACATATACTCCTTTACTTACTACACATTCACAAGTTGAATTTTCTAATTTATTAAAAATATGTTGCACTATTTCCTGTTCTTTAATTCTAAATAAATTTAAATTACCTACAATATCTTTTATTATTACCATTTTTTCCTTATAAAACATTTAATTCACCACCTATTTATAATACTTCTTATAAATAATATTAATAAGCCCTTTAATTTATTCCAACTTCTAATTGTAACAACTATAAGGACAAAAGAATATATTATAAATGAGATAGAAACTCAATACTAATAAAGGAGGATAAACATGAATTGTGGAAATATTAAACCTGAAAGTATTAGTTTAGGAGTTACCGATAGATGTTGTATAGGAAATACTGGGTGTGAGTGGGATGGTACTTTAAGAAATGTAAAAACTGAACCAATATTTGTACAGAAGGTATTCGATGCAACTCTAGTCAATTTACAAGCTTTAAGTACAGTTAACAATGTAAGGTTTACACCTAATTTAGGTAGAAATGCAAAGATCATTAGGATATTGGACATTAGATGTAGAAGATTTTTTAATCCAGAAAATATCAATGACCCACGCAATTTAATTGTAGAACCAGAAACCATGTTATCTGGAGGTAAATTTGTGAAAGATGGTAAAGGTAATACAATTGATGTAGTAGGCCCTGATGGATTTAGATCGGAAAAGATCATATTTGCAGATACCTCTGAATGTGATGAAGAAGGAAAGGGAACTCCAGTTTTTGGCACTCAAAAGGTAAGAATTAGTGGTAATGTCCTAATAGAAATCGATGCTATAGTTCAAATTTCTGGATCCAGAAGAAGAACTGTTACTTTAACTACCAATGTCCCTATTACTCCAGTTGAATTAACAAATTTCTTTGAACTATGTATACCTTCAGTATTCAATTCTGCGTTCTTTCCACGATTTGCAGAATTCTGTAGCATATTATGTGAAACTAGATTAGCCACCAATAGTATAACTAGGGATATAAATATTAATCCAGAAACGGGAGAAGTTAAAATAGATCTAATTATTGCAATATGTGTTTCTTGTGAAAAGAAAATTATAGTACCTGTTCAACTTTGCGTATTGTCCACTGGATTCCCAAAACTATCTCCAGAAGTTTCACCAATATGTACAACTTTCCCATCCTTATTCCCTAAACAAATAGACGAAAATAATACAGACTCAGAACCACCATGCCGTAGACCC
>JAAYFV010000119.1 GCA_012728075.1 Tissierellia bacterium | reverse complement strand
GTTGGAGGAGGTATTACCCTTGTATCTAAAGGGGAAATAATGGACACACTGCCTCTAACTATTGCTGGTTTAATGTCAGAGGAACCTTTAGATAAGGTTAACGATAAGCTGAACAGTATGCTTAAAAAGGCCTATGATGAACTAGGTGTTAGTAAGGATATAGAGCCCTTTATGACCCTATCCTTTATAGCGCTACCAGTTATACCAGATATTAAGGTAACGGATATGGGATTATTTCATGTGGGAGAGTTTAAGTTTATAGATATATCCCTATAGTTTTTAAAATATAGAGGGGAGGATGTGATATGAAAGATAAAAAGGGTTTTTTCTATTTATTTTTGGCAGTATTGATATTTATGCTGTTGAATTTTTTGATAACTTTTTATTCTAACAATATCTACTTGATTGTAGGTGGAATTATAGTTTTGTCCATGGTATTGGCAGCGATACTGAACAAACAACTGGCTGAAAATAGGCTAAAGAGTATAGAAAGCTACATATCCAATTTAAACCATATGGATTTTTCCAAGTATGAAGGGCTAGATATACCTATAGGGATACAGGATGAGCTGGAACAACTGGCCAATAATATTAAGGAAAATTTAAAGACACAAGTAGAGATATCCACAGATATATTTCACATATGTGAAAAACTTAATGCTGTATCTCAGGAAAGTGTGGCTTCTGCAGAATCCATAGCTTCTTCTGTAGAAGTGGCAGATTCCAATACGGTGGAACAAGCCCATATGTTAAACAAGACCAATGAGCTTACCCATGAGATACTTTCATCTTTGGAGAAGGTTGAGGAGGATATGACAGATAAGATTCAATTCATATCCAATTCTATTACTACAGCTCAGAAGGGTATAGAGAATATAGAGTATATAGAAGAAAGAATCAATCTATCTAGGGATATGACTAGCAGATCGTTAAAACAGATATTAAAGCTTAAGGATTATTCTGACGAAATAGTAGGCTTAATTGATTTGATAAGTTCCATATCCAAAGAGACCAATATGCTATCATTAAATGCCTCCATAGAAGCTGCAAGGGCTGGAGAGCATGGAAAGGGTTTTGCAATTGTAGCCATGGAAGTAGGGAAATTAGCTAAGGAGACAGAAGAAGTTTCCTCTAAGATTGAACAGGTTATATTTACGTTAAAGGAGGAAATAGATTCTATTACCAAATTTATGGAAGAAGATATGAAACACGCAGATGATAATTGTTCCATTATGGAAGAGACTAGTCAAGAGTTTGAAGGCATAGAAAACATTTTAAATACGGGGAAAACTAGCCTTGAGGATATAAAGGATGCTACAGGTAAGCACAATTTGATGATAAAAGAAGTAACTACAAATATAGATAAGGTGACAAGCTTTGCTCAGGAGATAGCGGCTCATATGGAGGAGACTACTGCTCAAGTTATAGAACAACATAATAGATCTCAGTATTTACAGGAAATAGTGGATAATATAATGAATAGTGTATATGAAATGCAACAGTTTGTGGCAGGAAAAGTTATGGAAGAGAAGATGTTAAAGGCAGCTGATTATATAAAAAACTATGTAAAGGATAAAGCTATAGATCAAAAAACTATAGAGAAACTACTTATAGATACAGGGATGGATGATATATATATTACAGATTCATCAGGAACTGTAATATATTGTAGTACCAAGGATGCTGTAGGGCTTAATCTATATGAAGTAGATAAAAGCTTTTTAGCCTTGAAGGAAGGAAATAAAGATTATGTGGTTACCCCTATTAAGGTAAGAGTAGAAGATGGGAAATTATTCAAATTTTTAACAATAGTAGATGAAAATATGCAATTGTATGAAGTAGGATTATCCCTAGATTCTCTGTTGGAAAACATGTAGATAATGGTGCGTTATATGGATATATGCAAGGGATTAGGACTTAATATAAATAAAAAAGAGGTATTATCCTTTGTAGGTGGAGGAGGAAAGACCACTGCTATATTTAAATTAGCAGGAGAACTTAAATCATTGGGGAAGAAAGTACTTATAACTACTACCACCGCTATATATGAACCTACACAAGGGGAATATGATTACTATTTCCTAGGGGATTATGGGGAAGATTTTTGTCCTAAGGTAGGCAGTATTACCATATTAGGAAGGGAAGTAAAGGGAGAAAAACTATTGGGGATTTCCTTGACTCATGTGGAAAGAATAGTACATAGAGGTTTCTTCGATTTTATACTAATAGAAGCTGATGGTGCTAAGAAAAAACCTATAAAGGCTATGGCCTCCCATGAACCTGTAATATCTAATTATTCTACTAGGACTTTTGGAATTATAGGTATGGATTGTTTAGGAAAATCTATTGAATACATAGTACATAGGGCAGAGTTATTTGTAGGAATAGTTAAAAAGGGTATCCAGGATAAAGTAGATGAAAGGGATGTAGTGAAAATAGTACTACATCCTATGGGATTGTTTAAAGCTGCAAAGGGGAGGAAGGTATTAATACTTAATAAAATAGACCATGAAGAAAAATATATTGCAGCACTAAATATAAAGTCAATGCTATTAGATGAAGGCTTTAGTGGAGATATAGTTTTGGCAGATATAAAAAAAGGCTGGTTTTATTAGGAGAGATTTTATATGATTACAGGGATTATACTAGCTTCGGGTTTTTCAAATAGGATGAAAAGGGACAAGCTACTTATGGAGATAGAAGGTACACCTATGGTAGAGCGGGTTATACAAAGTTCTATTAAATCTAAATTAGATGAGGTGATACTTGTCTATAGGGTTAATGAGGTAAAAAAACTAGGTATTAAATATGGGGTAAAGCTCGTATACAACCCAAAGGCCCATTTAGGTCAATCAGAAGGACTAAAATTGGGGATAAAAGAAGCAAAACCTGGTGCTTATATGTTTTTAATGGGGGATATGCCCTTTATAACAGAAGATTTAATAAATAGATTAATAGAGGAATTTATAGAGGATAAATCCAATATAATTGTTCCCTATTACAATAATAAAAGAGGTATGCCCACCATTTTTCCCTATAGCCTTAGAGGAGAACTATTAAATATAGAAGGGGATATAGGGGGGCGAAGAATTATAGAAGATAACCCTTTTTTAGTAAAAAAAGTATATATAGATAATTGTATATTAGGTTTAGATATAGATACCCAGGAAGAATACAAAAGATGGGACAGCGGAGATTGGTTTTCCTGTCCTAGAAAAAGAAGGTGAAAAAATGGATTTAGTAGTAGTACGAGGAGGCGGGGATATAGCCTCAGGAATAATTCATAGATTATATATGGCGGGATTTAAAGTAGTAGTTTTGGAAATTGAAAAGCCACTAACTATTAGGAGAACCGTTGCTTTTAGCGAAGCAGTATATGAAAAAGAGGTAAATATAGAAGGAGTAAAGGGAGTATTAGCAAAGGATATAAATGATATATGGAATATATTAGATGAAGGTTCTGTTCCAGTATATATTGATGAGAAAGGTAAAATACTAGAAGTTTTAAAGCCAATGGTAGTAGTAGATGCTATCCTTGCTAAGATAAATCTAGGAACCCATAGAGATATGGCTCCTATAACCATAGGAGTAGGTCCAGGATTTGAGGCTGGAGTAGATGTGGATTTGGTAGTAGAGTCTAAAAGAGGACATAATTTAGGAAAGGTCATATACAAAGGAAGAGCAGCAAAAAATACTGGAATACCTGGTGAAACCTTAGGATTTAGAGAGGAAAGGGTTATACGTGCACCAGGGGAAGGAATAGTTAAGCCCCTATACCATATTGGTGATAAGGTTAAAAAAGGAGATATAGTATGTAAAGTTGGTGAGAAAGAAGTAATAGCTCAAATAGATGGCGTCATTAGAGGGATGTTGAAGGAAGGGTTGTATGCTTACAAAGGATTAAAGATAGGAGATATAGATCCTAGAGGAGTGATAGAATATGCTTTTACCATATCTGATAAAGCAAGGGCAGTTGGTGGAGGAGTTTTAGAGGGGATACTATATTTGAAAAGGGAAAGGAGAATAGGATATGGCCAATAGACTTATATTTAAAAAAGTTTTAGAGGAATTGGAAAAGGGCAAGGAATTGGCTATTGCTACTATTATCAATGCTAAAGGTTCAACCCCCAGGGATATTGGAGCTAAGATGGTGGTTTTAGCTGATGGAAGTATTTATGGAACTATTGGTGGTGGGGCTTTAGAAAAACATATTATAGATTTATGTATAGATGCTATAGGCAAAGGGAAAAGTTCCAGTATTCATCTTCCCTTGAACAGGGAAGGGGTGGAGATGATATGTGGTGGAGAAGTAGATGTATTTATAGAAGTATATAAAAATAAACCTAAATTACTTATAGCAGGTGGTGGTCATGTAGGTTATGCTATATATGAGGTAGCATCTTTGCTGGATTTTGATATAGTCATATTCGAGGATAGGGAGGAGTTTTTAACTAAAGAAAGATTTCCTAAAGCTTATGAATTAGTTTTTGGAAATATAAAGGATAATCTAAAGGATTATCCCATAGATAATAATAGCTATGTAGTTATAGTTACAAGAGGACATGCTTATGATGAGGAGTGTCTTGAAGCAGTTATAGATAGTGACGCCAAATATATTGGAGTTATGGGATCTAAAAAAAAGGTCATAACTATGATAAATAATTTAAAGAATAAGGATATAGCTGAAGAAAAGATAAATAAAGTTTATGCACCTATTGGCCTTAAATTGTCCAATGGGACTCCTGAGGAGATAGGAATAAGTATATTATCAGAAATATTGCTCGTTAAAAATCAAGGGGAACTTATACACATGAAGGATACTTTGAATAAGTATTGAATTTTATAGAATATTAACAAAGAAAAACAAAGTATTTTATGTTATGCTAATATAGCTAATTATTTAAAAGAGGAGGTTAAAGGATGGCAAAACAATATATTT
>JAAYFV010000118.1 GCA_012728075.1 Tissierellia bacterium | reverse complement strand
CGCAGGCATAACCTAATGCATAAGCTAATAGATTCCCTGGATTGTCTAAATTTCCAACTACTTTACTTAAAGCAGTTACATATATACTCACTTCAAAAAAACCTATAATTGCTGCATGAATCTTCCTCCCTTGTACAACCATCAACATCCTTATAGTAGCTAGTGTGACATCTGTTACTCGTGCTAAAAAAATAAATAAATACCCAACCATAGTTTATCCCTCCCTATACAATAGCATCCTTATTATTATTATTATAGGATTATCATAATATTTACATACTTTATATAATAGACAAAGTATAATGTCAACAAAAAAGTGGAGAATTTATCTCCACTTTAATAGATTTCAAAATATCTTTCTATTCCTCTTATAATGGACTCTGCCAATAGTTCTTGATAAACTTCATCGTTCAATAGTTGAGCCTCATTAGGATTAGTTAAAAATCCTAATTCAATTAATACCGATGGCATATTAGTATCCCTTATGACTACTGTTTTTTCTCGTGCTAAGAGCCCCTTGTTTTCAGCTCCTGTTCCCTTTACTATCTCTTCCATTATTATATTAGCTAAATTATAAGTTTCCTCTTTTTTTACATTTGTTTTATCTTTTGAATGATATAACACTTGAATTCCAGATACATTAGCATTGGGATTAGAATTAGAATGTATACTTATAAATAAATCTGCCATATTTCTATTTGCTATATTTGCTCTTTCTTTTAATTCAATAAACACATCATCTTCCCTTGTCATTATTGTAGTATAACCCTTATTTTTTAAACCTTCGTTGATCTTATGGGATACTGCCAAATTTACATCCTTTTCATTGACCCCATTTTGCACAGCTCCAGGATCTTTGCCTCCATGGCCTGGATCTATTACAATAATCCTATCAGAAGGTTTAATATTAGAATCTCTACTTAAACTTACGGATATTTTGTTATCCACCCTATTTGATAATATGCTGTATTCAGCGCTCCTCATCAAGTTTATAACAACCTTAGCCTTATTCCCTTCCTTGGTAATCTGTATATCCTTTACTAATCCATCGTTTATACTAGCATATCCCTCTTTCAAATCTAAACTGTCTAATGGTAGACTAATAGTCATTACTTTCCCATGACTATTATAGTCTATATCATACTCAGTTTTTTTATTGGCATTGATAGATATAATTCTATCCTTACCTTTTAAAGAATAGTTAATGGTTTCCCATATGCTAGTTTCAGGTATTATGACAATTCGATTATCGTATGTATCAATCTTTATATTAGGGTCGGATATTCCATTTTTCACATCTAATACTACCCTAACTATCCTGTCATTAGATTTATAGTTGTTATCTGGTTCAAATTGAGATACCCTTACCTTTTCTATGAATCCTATGTTATGATTATACTCCACATAACTACCTGCCTCCAACGAAGAATCTAATAAATCTATAACTATTCTATCTGGATTTTTAAGTTTCATAGTATTTGTCTTAGGTTTGTTAGTATTGTATATTACTAAAGCTTCTTTCCCATCTATATTTTCCTTTTCTATCTTACCTACCCTGTTTACGAAAGAAATATTAAGGCTTTTGTTATCTTTCCCAGAAAGTATGTCAAAATCCACCTTTTCCGATAAATGTACTACTATTCTTACCACATCTGGAGATTTAGAAAATTGGGTGATGTTTATTTTTGAGATTGGGCCGCTATTTACATTTAATATACCTACTCCATTTTCAAAAGGTATGTTCTTAAGATTTAATTTAGCATCCTCAATATCTATTACCAATCTATGAGGATTTTCCAATAGAGCGGTTGAATATTTAAAATTATCTGTTCCATTTATGATTATTTTAGGTATATTTGTGCTTCCCTTATCTACTAATACATTTGTTATTTCCATAGTATTGGAATTATTATCAGGAACTTTGTTTGTTTTTGTATTTATAAATGGAACCTTATTGCTATTATCCCATCCTACCTCATGACCAAGAATTTCTGCTACTAGTCTAAAAGGTATCATTGTTCTAGTGTCTTTGTTAGAAAAGGTAACTAGTTTAGGAGCAAGTACCTTATCCACTACTTGCTTTTGACCATTAACATATACATCACTACTATTGATGGTCATTTTTATTTCTTTATCCTTTTGAACCACAGTGGCAGTTTTGGTTTTTTGATCCCAGCTTACTTCTGCACCATATTTTTCTACAAACCTTATGGGTACAAATGTATAATCTTGGTGAATAAAGTTTGGAATACCTATATCAATAGCTTGTCCATCCATTAGAACAGGTACCTCTGTTACCGTATGTTTTCGTCCATCCATGCTTACCACAATTTTGTTATGTTTGTTAGCTGCAAACCCTGGGGAACTAATAAACCCAAAGATTAGTAAAAGGGATAATACAGCTTTCCATCTTTTCATACCAATTGCCCCTTTCTAGATCATTTGCTATTAAATCTATTACCCTTAAATCATTTATACCATTTAGGGGCTTATTATGTCAACGAATTAAAGTTTTTGTAATGATAATGTAATATTCAATCTAATTTAGAAAGAGCCTTATATAATTCATCACTACTGGGAGGTCCTATCTCTATTATGTCTCCATTTCTTTCAATATAAATTCCTTCTTCTATGACTTCTCCTATTGTAGTTACCTTTATCCCTACTTTCTTTAATTCCTCTTCAATTAGAGGGATTTTATCTTCAGCAGCTATTATAAGCATACTTCCACTGGATATTAATCTATAGGGGTCTATATCTAATATATAAGCTATCTCCTTGGTAACCTCCTTAATAGGAATTAAATCTTCGTATATCTTTATACCTTTACCAATTGCTACTGCTCCTTCCCAAACTGCTCCTAATACTCCCCCTTCTGTTATATCATGCATATAATTTACTCCTATACCTCCACATATAATTCCTTCTTTTACAACACTAATGGATTCCACCAAAGATTGGGCTTCTTTGATTTTTGTTACATCTATTTTTTCCTTAAGGTAGTTTTCCAATTCCTTTGCCAGTATGAAAGTTCCTTCAATACCAGCATATTTTGTCATCAACACCTTATAACCTACATCTATAGCCTGAAGATCTAATATATTCTCTTTTCTTTGTTTTCCAACTACTGTAGTAGATATCACTACCCTATTAACTGCATCAGTAATCTCCGTATGTCCTCCTATTATTTCTACATTTAATTCTTTTGAAACTTCTCCTGCTTCTCTCATTATGTAGTGTATATCTTCTTCAGTAGTACTTGGTGGAGCTAAAATAGTCAATAACACTCCTATAGGTTCGGCACCACTACTAGCCACATCATTGCAGGATATATGTATTGCCAATTTACCAATATCCTTAGTTGTACCTGTTATTGGATCAGTAGACAATACACATACTGTATCATCAAAATCTATAATAGCATTATCCATTCCTATAGCTGAACCTACTAATACTTCTTCTCTTTTATTTATTATATTATCAAATATCAATCTATTTAATGCTTCATTTGGTAGTTTCCCTACTTCCACGATATATTACCTCCTTAGATAGTGATTATATTTATAGTATATAGGTATATTATATAAAATTCAATACACTTTTAGTACACTTTCAATACACTTCCTATGTAGCAAAAAAATAAAACAGGGACTAAATACAAGTCCCCATTTTTTATAAAAGTTTAGGATCAGAATTAAATATTTTCTCATCTAATTCCCCTTCCATTTTAGCTATTATTGTGGTACATACTGCATCACCTGTTACATTAACAGTGGTTCTTCCCATATCAATTATTCTATCTATCCCCATTATCAATCCAATTCCCTCCAAAGGCAAGCCTATTGATTGTAATACCATAGATAACATAATCGTTCCCGCTCCTGGTACTCCTGCAGTTCCTATTGATGCCAATGTGGCTGTTAAAACAACTGTTAATATAGCTTCAATACTTAATGGCACATTATAAACCTGAGCAATAAAAAACGTAGTTACTCCTTGCATAATTGCAGTACCGTCCATATTAATAGTAGCTCCTAAAGGAATAGTGAAAGAAGCTATATTCTTAGAAACACCTAATTGTTTTTCATTTACATCCAAATTTATAGGTACAGTGGCATTGCTACTAGCAGTAGAAAAAGCTACAGACATTACTGGAAAAAATTTTTTATAAAATTTTTTAGGGCTCAATCCAGTAAAACCTTTTAAGATTCCAGAATATACTACTCCAGCATGAAGTATAAAGCCAATATAAACAGTTATTATATATTTTAATAGTGGTATTAAAACAGTATATCCAACTGTAGCAAAAGTTTTAGCAATTAATCCAAATACTCCTATAGGGGCAAATATCATAACAAAATTTACCATTTGCATAACTAGTTCGTTTAGTTGTTCAAATATTCGAATAATTATATTGACTCTATCCCCTAACACAGACAAACCTACACCTGTAATTATTGCAAATACTATAATTTGAAGCATATTTCCTTCAGCCATAGCTGATATTGGATTTTTAGGTATCATCTCAAATAATACTTGTACCAGGGGTATCTTTTCACTTACAGTCGTTTCTATTTGTTCAATAGCGCCTAAATCTAAACCAATACCTGGTTTCATTATATAACCTAAAAATAAAGCTAATGAAACGGCAAAAGCAGTTGTTGCTAAATAAAAGACTATGGTTCGTCCACCTACTCTACCTAGTTTTTTAATATCTCCAATACTCGCTACACCATTAACTAATGAAATAAATACTAAAGGAATCACCATCATCATAATTCCTCTTAAAAAAACCTGCCCTAATAATTCAAAAATTCCACCAATTAGAATACTATCCTTAAAAGTACCAGAGGGTAAATTATAGACTAATATGCCTATAATTACCCCTAATAATAATCCCATAAAAATTTTCATAGTGGAACTTTTCTGTTTTTTGTTCATTGAAATCCCCCCTTAAATAACCACATTATCAAAAAATAGTCATAACTATTTCCAAAAATAGTTATGACTATTATATATGGACTTATTAATAAGTTCAAGTATATATTTTATTATTCTATCATGTCCCTTATCATTTGATTAACCATCTGGGGATTTGCTTTTCCTCTAGTAGTCTTCATTACTTGCCCTACTAAATATCCTAAAGCCCTATCTTTACCATTCCTATAATCTATTATGGATTGTTCATTTTCAGATAATATTTTTTCTATTATTTTTTTGAGCTCCCCCTCATCGGATATTTGAATCAATCCTTCATCCTTTACTATTTTCTCTGGAGAGTCCCCAGTTTCAAACATGGTTCTAAGGACTTTTTTTCCAATATTATTGCTTATCTTGCCTTGATTTATCAACTCTAACAATTGAGCTAAATCCTTTGGCTTAAATTTTAAATCCTCTATCTGGAGCTCTTCATCATTTATTCTTCTAAGTACATCTCCCATTATCCAATTGCTAACCTGCTTAGGATCATCAGTATATTTTACCGTTTCCTCATAGAAATCTGCTAGCTCTTTAGACTGGGTAAGTACTCCTGCATCGTATTCTGGTATATCGTATTCTTCAATAAACCTTTGTTTTTTAGCATGGGGTAATTCAGGTAAGGAATCTCTAATTTCTTCTATCCATTTATCTCCTATTTCAATGGGTAATATATCTCCATCTACTGCATATCTATAATCTCCTACTTCCCCTTTTTCTCTCATTATTATCGTTTCACTTTTTACCTCATCCCATCTTCTAGTTTCCCTTTGAGTATTTTTACCTTCTTCCAATAAGGAAATATGTCTCTTTTCTTCATATTCCATAGCTTTTACCGCCCCACTAAAAGAGTTTAAATTTTTAAGCTCTGTTATATTGGTTTTTTCTCCAGTCTCTGTATCAACTACATTGATATTTATATCGCATCTCAAGGAACCTTCTTCCATTTTACAGTCGGAAACTTCTATATATTTTAAAGTAGACCTCAATTTTTCTAAAAACAAACGTGCTTCTTCTGGAGTATTCATATCTGGTTCTGTAACTATCTCTATTAAAGGCACACCTGCCCTATTGTAGTCTATAAGGGAATCCCCCTCTTCTGTATGGATAGATTTCCCCGTATCCTCTTCAATATGAATCCTAGTCAATCCAATTTTTTTGGTGCCTTCTTCTAATTCTATTTCCACATAACCACCACTACATAAGGGTATATCATCTTGGCTTATTTGATAACCTTTAACTAGGTCAGGATAAAAATAATGTTTTCTATCCATTTTAGTCCTATTGGCAATTTTAGAGTTAAATGCAATTCCTGCTTTTATTCCATATTCTAATACAGATTTATTTAAAACTGGTAAAGCACCAGGCAAACCTAAACATACTGGACAACAATGGGTATTAGCTTCTCCACCAAATTCGTTGGTGCAACTACAAAATATTTTAGTGTTGGTCATAAGTTCCACGTGAATTTCCAATCCTATTATGGTTTTATAAGCCAATATTCTCACCCCCTAAAGATACATGTTTTTCAAAAGCTCTAGCTACTTTTAATATTTTTGATTCTTCAAATCTATTTCCTATTATCTGCAATCCCACAGGCAATCCTTCTACATATCCACAAGGTACGGAAATAGAGCATATCCCTGCTAGATTAACTGGTACAGTAAATAAATCTGTTTTATACATAGCTAATGGATCATCTAGCTTCTCCCCTAATTTAAAAGGTAAATTTGGTGATGTAGGAGAAAGGATAACATCATATTTTTCAAAAGCTTTATCAAAATCCTCTTTTATAAGGGTTCTTACCTTTACAGCTTTTTTATAATACTGTTCACTATAATCTCTGCTTAAACTGTAGGTCCCAACCATTATTCTCCTCTTGACTTCTTCTCCAAAAGCTTCTGAACGGGTATTCATATATAGTTCATCTAAAGTTTCGTAATTTTCAGCCCTATATCCATATCTTATACCATCAAATCTAGCCATATTGGAGCTAATCTCTGCTGTAGATACTATATAGTAGGTCGCTAATCCATATTCCATCTGGGGCAAAGATATATCCTCTACTATAGCACCTATATCTTCAAATGTTTTTATTGCTTTAAATACTTGTTCCTTTACCCTTTTATCCATTTCTAAATCCATATACTCTTTTGGGACTCCTATTTTTATCCCTTTGATATTTTCGGAAAGTACCTCTATATAATCTATTAGTTCCATATCTATACTTGTAGAATCTTTTTCATCATATCCAACAATAGCTTTGAGCATTAGAGCAGCATCGATAACATTCCTTCCCAGTACTCCTATTTGGTCTAGAGTATTAGCCAAAGAAACTAGGCCATATCTAGAAACCAAACCATATGTAGGTTTTATCCCCACAACACCGCAGAAACTAGCTGGCTGTCTAATGGAACCGCCAGTATCCGAACCTAATGCTATAGCCACCTCCCTAGCTTTCACAGCAGCTGCAGAACCCCCGCTAGAACCTCCAGGTACCCTCTGGGAATCTATAGGATTTTTTGTAGGGCCAAAATAGGAGGTTTCCGTGGATGAACCCATGGCAAATTCATCCATATTGGTTTTCCCTAGTATAATGCCATCTCCTTTTCTTATCTTTTCTACAACAGTAGATTCATAAGGAGGAACAAAATTTTCCAACATCTTAGAACCACAGGTGGTCCTTATATCTTTAGTCACTATATTATCTTTAATGCCTATAGGTATTCCTGCTAATGGACCAAGCTTTTCACCATTTCTTACCTTTTGATCTATTCTATCTGCTGATTTCAATGCTTCTTCCTTGGATATAGTTATAAATGCATTTAATTCTTCTTCTACCTTTTCTATCCTATCTATATGAGCCTCTACTATATCTCTAGCACTAATCCTTTTTTTCTCTAAATTCTCTTTCATCTCAATAGCAGTCAATTCTACAATATCCATATTATCACCTCTTTCTAGTCCATTACATTTAATAATTTAAAATAACCATATTCTTCTTCTGGTGCATTTCTAATTACATCTTCTTTTGATAATCCATCCCTTATTACATCTTCTCTTAAGGGTTGAGTATTAGAGTTTACAAAATAAGTTGGAACTACTCCTTCTGTATTTACTTCTTTTAACTTATCCACATATTCTATAATCCCTGTAAACTGTTGAATAAAATCTTCCAATTCATCGTCGGTAAATTTTATCTTGCATATTTCAGATATATACCTTATATAATCTATAGATACCACTATCACAACCTGGTTTCTGAAATCATATTAAATGATTTTTCACTTAATAATAAGTGGTAGCATCACAGGATTCAGCTAATAGGTATAGTCTCTTAACTATAAATAAGTACAACAAGGTTAAAGGTGTTAATTTCCCTATTTATATATCTAGATTGCTAAAGGCTGTTCCTTTTAGGTACTCTTTAACAAGATATATCTTAAGAAGCTATACCTAGTATGCTTTTTCTGTTTCTTTACCACAAACCAGGTATTTCACCACCTTTCTTTTTAATTTTTTATCTATAATACTCCATTATTTCCAATTGTTTTTATTGTTAAATATAAGTTTTTCTTTGTATGTTAAAAGTCTATCTTTTAAAGGTTTTGGTGCTTTTTCATAATTGTAGTCCTAGGCTCTTCTAGCAATTACTAGGACTGCTAATTCATGGACATTTAGTCCATATTGATGGGATTATTTTATATAATCCTATCGCTATTATTTTTGTAGGCTGCTTCCCACCTCCTTTACTATTGTTTCACTACTTCATATTTTAACATTAAAGAAGCAAAAAACCAATTTATCTATCATCTATAAGAGACTTTAATCTCTCCTGATCTATTATTTCAATACCTAATTCCACAGCTCTTTCATATTTACTACCTGGGTCTTCTCCTACTATTACATAATCAGTTTTATTGCTTACAGAGCTAGTTACCTTACCCCCTAGTCTTTCAATTATATCCTTTAACTCCTTTCTAGTATAGCCTTCTATAGTTCCAGTAATAACCACAGTCTTATGAGTAAATGGGGATTCCTCTATTTCTACTTGTTTATATTGGGGATTGACCCCTTCAGACAATAATTTATCTAATCCCTTAAGTATCCTCTCATCGTGAAAAAATTCTACTATGCTTTCTGCTATTTTAGGACCTACATCTGGAATAGTCATCAATTCCTCATAGGTGGCATTTTTTATCCCTTCTAAAGATTTAAAATGTTCTGCTAAATCCTGAGCTGTTTTTATACCTACATTTTTTATACCTAGAGCATATATAAAAGCATCTAATGTGGTATCTTTGCTTCTTTCTATAGCTTCAAGTAAATTTCTAGTCTTTTTTTCCTTAAAACCTTCTAGTTTAATTAAATCTTCATATTTTATTTCATAAATATCTGCCACATCCATTAGATTAAGTTCTTCAAAAAGCTTTTCTGCCGTCTTTTCATTAAATCCCTCAATATTCATAGCATCTCGACTGGCGAAATGTACCATTCTAGAAACTAGCTGAGGTTTACATGTTAATGAATTAGGGCAAAATATATGAACCCCATCTTGAATCAATTCACTATTACATGCTGGGCAATGGGTAGGCTTTTTTATCTCTTCCGTCTCTTCATCTGTATCCACAACTCCCATTATTTCTGGAATCACTTCATTAGACCTTCTAATTAATACTCGAGAGTTGATTTTTACTCCTTTTCTTTGGATATCATCATAATTGTTTAAGGTTGCTCGCCTTACAGTGGCACCAGCAATTTCTACTGGTTCCAATATGGCTGTAGGTGTAACCTTCCCCGTTCTACCTACATTCCATTCTACGGACAATAGTTTTGTAGTAGTCTCTTCTGCTTCAAATTTATAAGCTATGGCCCAACGAGGAAATCTCATGGTATAGCCTAGTACCTCTCTAGTTCTAATATCATTTATCTTTATAACTGCTCCATCAGTTAATACATCTATATGATGACGTCTATCCTCAATCTTTTCAATCTCCTCTATTACTTCGTCTATGGTTTGACACTCCTTAGCATAATCAAACACTGGAAGCCTATTATCCTTTAAAAAACGTAACATCTCCAAATGGGTACTAAATTGTTTCCCTTCTATATAGCCTATATTATAAAAGTATGCTATTAAATTTCTTTCTGCTGTAACCTTTGGATCTAGATTTCTTAAAGCTCCTGCTGCAGCATTTCTTGCATTTTTTAATGGTTCCTTGGCTTTCTTATTATATTCTTCAAGGGCAGATAAAGGCATTAGTCCTTCCCCTTGAACTTCCATTACCCCATTATACTTTATTTTTAGTGGTAAAGTTTTAATTGTTTTAATTTGGGGCAATATAGCTTCGCCTACTATACCATTTCCCCTAGTAGCCCCCTGTACCAATTTCCCATCCCTATAGGTTACATTTATAGTCAAACCGTCGAATTTATATTCTACTATATAAGTAGGAGATGGTAATTTATCTTCATGAGTTCTATTGTATTCATCTATCAAACGCCTTACCCTATTATCCCAATTTCTTAATTCTCCATAACTTTGACACTTATCTAAACTCCAGAGTCTTCCCATATGGGTATGTTTTTCAAACTTATCCAATATATCTCCACCAACTCTTTGGGTAGGAGAATAGGGGTATATTACTCCAGTTTCTTTCTCCAGTCTCACCAATTCATCATATAGTTTATCATATTCTTTATCGCTTAATTTAGGGTCATCTAATGTATAATAGTGATAATTTAAATCATCTATAATATCTATGAGTTCTTCCATCCTCTTAAGCTTATCCATAATATTAATCTCCTTTCATAATTTCTATAGGAGCAATGGAAAGTAGTAATCGTTTCAAGCCTACTGATTCATCAAAAGCAATAATTATCTCCTTATCCCCTTCTCTACCCTTCACCTGCACAACAGTGCCTACTCCCCATTTTTTATGGCTAACCTTGGTACCTACCTTTATATTCTCATTATTATTTGGAAATTGAGGAGCAAAGCTATCAGATCTTTTGGTATAATCAATTACATTTATTAGCTGTCTATTGTTATCTTTTGATAAACCACTACTTTCTTCAATAGTTGTAATAAGATTTTCGGGAATTTCCTCTATAAATCTAGAAGGTAGACTGTAATTTACATTACCATATATGGTCCTAATCTTTGCATAAGTGATGAATAATAATTCCTGAGCTCTCGTTATAGCTACATAACAAAGCCTTCTTTCCTCTTCTAATTCTGATTCGTCTTCCAATGCTCTAGATATGGGAAATAGTCCCTCCTCCATGCCAACTAAAAATACCACTGGAAACTCCAATCCCTTCGCTGAATGTACTGTTAACATAGTAGCAGAATTTTCCAAATCCTCTGTCTTATCTATATCTGAGAGGAGAGATACATTAGCTAGAAAATCTTCCAAAGTCCCTTCAGGATTTCTTACTTCAAAGTCTATAGCTACAGAGACAAACTCCTTGATGTTTTCCAGTCTTGTTCTAGACTCAATACTGTTTTCTTTTTCCAATTCCCTAATATATCCTGTAATATCTAATACTTCTCCTATAAAATCTTTTATACTCATCTGATCTTTTATATCCATTAGATTGTTTATTATTTCAACAAATTCCTTTAAATTGTTTATAGCCCTAGTGGATAGATTTGGAATTCCCTCTAAATCTTGAAGTACAGTATATATACTCTCCCCAACACTACTTGCATATTCTTCAACTTTTTCCATAGTAACATTACCAATGCCCCTTCTAGGTACATTTATTATACGTTTCAGAGATATATCATCATTGGGATTTTGAATTAATTTTAAATAAGCTAATATATCTTTGATTTCCCTTCTATCATAAAACCTAAGGCCTCCTACTATTTTATAAGGGATACCCTTTTTCATAAAGACTTCCTCAAAGGATCTAGATTGGGCATTGGTCCTATATAGTATGGCAAAATCTGATGGTTTATAACCTTCATCCATAAGCTTTTCTGCCATATTTGCTACAAAATAAGCTTCATCTTGAGAATCTGGTAAACTCTCCACTACCACCAAATCCCCATCTTCATTGTCCGTCCAAAGGCTTTTATCTTTCCTTTCAGAGTTGTTTTTTATTACATGATTTGCTACATTTAATATATTCTTGGTAGAACGATAGTTTTGTTCCAATTTGATAATCTTAGTATCAGAAAAATCCTTTTCAAAATTTAGTATATTGGTTATATCTGCACCACGAAACTTATATATAGATTGATCATCATCTCCCACCACGCATAGATTCCTATGTTTATTGGATAATAGTCTTATCAATTCGTATTGGGATTTGTTTGTATCTTGAAACTCGTCTATAAATATATATTTAAACTTCTTCTGATAGTAATCCAATACCATTGGATCTACTCTAAGTAATTCCAAAGTCTTAACGATTAGATCATCAAAATCCAATGCATTATTCTGTTTTAGCTTCTTTTGGTATAGAGCATATAATTCCCCTATATTCCTTCTATAGAAGTCATTATAATTTTTATTTATATATGTATCTGGAGAAATCATGGCATCCTTTAAGGAACTAATAGTTGCTAGTATGGATTTTTCCTTATATATGTCCTTATTTACATCTTTCTCCTTTATACATTCCTTCATAAGAGTTATCTGATCATCCCTATCATATATGGAGAAATTCTTCTCATATCCAATCTTGTCTATATCCCGTCTCAATATCCTTACACCTATGGAATGAAAAGTCCCCATCCAAATATTATCTATATCCCCACCTAGTAGGTTAGCTACCCTTTCCTTCATCTCATTAGCAGCCTTATTGGTAAAGGTTATGGCCAATATATTTCCAGGGAAAACCCCTTTTTCTTCTATTAAATAAGCTATCCTATGGGTCAATACACGGGTCTTACCACTTCCTGCTCCTGCTAGAATAAGCAAAGGCCCTTCTGTATGAAGAACAGCTTCTCTTTGTCTAGCATTTAATCCTTTTAAATAATCCATTTTGTCACCATCCTAAATAAACATTAGTTTCCCTATAATTATATAATAAAGTTTAAATGTATTCCAATCAAATTAATATTATATTCTATTTCTCTTTCTAGAGTTTCCCCAGGTAAGGAAGGTATGGAGGTAGAGGGAATTCCCGTATTTAATACAGTAAAAAAATAAATAATAAAAGACTAGGCGCCATATCAATAACCTCCTAGTCTTTTATTATTATTTAAGCATTAAATTCATAAACTCATCTACAAGTCTTGTATAATCCCCTCTACATATTAGATGATGGTTTCCCATGGGGTTGGTTAAAAAGTAGTTTACATCTTGATCCATATGGACTCTTATTTGAGTTCTACAGAGATTGTTATGATACATATTTTCTTTAATATATATACTGCTAACGAAATATTCCTCTAAATTGCTGTTTAATTTAAATAAAGTGGCCTGTCCCTCTTGGATTTCTCCATGAATACCTACTCCTATACCAGATTCAAAATGGGTATCCAGTACATAGTCCTTAGTCATATCTAAGGGAACAGTACAGTGAGCAAGGATTACCTCATTTTTTTCTACATCTATACTAGATGGATTGGCCATAAATACTGGTTCATCTGATAGAGCATTTAGTATTAACATTGAAATCAACGCTGGTACATCCCCTTCACAAGAAGATATTATTCCTTCATCGTTTAATAAAGACAAAGCTATACAACCTGTATTGTATACTGTGGATAGTAGATCGAAACATCTAATAGTTAAGCCTTTTAAATCGTATTTATCCACTATGTTTTTTAATGCTACATATATTCTTAATGCTTCCTGCAGGCTCTCATTATTAAAGGACTTTTGGTACAATTCCTCTATTTTTTTGTTTCCCTTCAAAGTATCTAGCTTGTTTACTTGTATTTTATCTATTTCCTCTATCAATTCTTCAATATTTATTTCAATAGAGTTTATTCCAAACCTTTCATTTAAATTTTCATAATTTACATGGGAAGCTATAAGCCAATTGGAAGGTTTACCTATCACTCCTATATTTATATGTTTCAATGTTTCCTTTGCTTTTGTAATATCGTAAATATCTTTTATTCTATTAGAAATATAATCTACACTACCATGTAGTATCTCACCTTTTAATCCTCTTTGTTTGAGAAATGTAAGTATCTCTAAAGAGGCTGCAAAGGAGTTGTTTTCTCCATTGGTAAGTAGATAGTATGGTTCCTTTATCTTAGTATAATTTTCTTTAAATTGGCCTTCTACTCCTCCAGAGGCTACAAATATTAATGGTAGTGGATAGTTGGATAGCTCATCCTTTTCACACTTTTCAAAGTTTTCATTTAGATTCACCTCTATGGCTTCTAGAAAACCCCTAGTGTCCTCCTCCACTCTTTTAATATCATGAACTGGAGAGATTAAGCTGTATATTCCTATTGCCATAATATCATCCCTTCTATTAAAATATTTTTTGATCTTCAATTTATCTAATTTTTACTTCTTTTCATCCTTCTGATTATCAGTTTCTATATTATAACATTTCAATTATATCATAGTTTTTCTAATACTTTTATATAGATATTTTTTTGCCTAGCCTTACAACTAAAAGGGATCCCTTTATAAAGGGATCCCTTTTAGTTAGTTCTTATTTATCTTCTTCAATATATCCTAATCTTTCCAATACAATTTTATATCCATCCACTCCATAATTCAACGATCTGCTAATTCTACTAATAGTGGCAGTACTAGCTCCTGTTTCCTTTTCTATTTCATTGTAGGTTTTATTTTGCGTCAACAATTTTGCTACTTCCAATCTCTGTGCTATCGATTGAATCTCCTTTACAGTACATATATCTTCAAAAAAACGATAACATTCTTCTATATTTTTTAACTGTAATATTGCTTCAAATAGACTATCTACTTGTTTACTCTTTATTTTAGAGTCAAAACCTGTCACCACAACACCTCCTATATTTATACCTTGACGAAAACGTTTTCGTGATCTATAAAAAGAGTCTGGGAGAACACCCTCCAGACCCTTGTTTTAAAACAGTCCTAGAT
>JAAYFV010000117.1 GCA_012728075.1 Tissierellia bacterium | reverse complement strand
GGACGGATCTTTTTGCATTTTTGGTATAGGAATTTATAAAAATATATAAATAGGGGAGACAAAAGTTCTCCCCTATTTACTATACCATGGCTATATAACATATATTGGCAAACAATTATACCAGTGAACATATATATCTCCATTTAGAATAATTCTATCGGAATATGGAAATATATCTGTCCAAAGTTGGTCATAGCCTTTTTTATATCGCCAATCAAATCTATTAAATCGCCTGAAAAGCACTACCTTACCTTCGGTATTTATATAATTCTCTACCAGTTCATTATGGCTGTTGAAATAGATCTGCCTTATGGTATCATATTCTTTGTTGCCAATCTTAACTATATACCTACCCACTATATCGGAATTATGAGTATCTATATGCTCTTTAGAGAGTTCTCCCTTTTCATTACATTCAATAGTGCCTTTTCTTTTCTGAAGTAGCTCTTCACCACAATTGTTTTCTCCAAATCCCCAAAAGCTGAGGAAATCATCATCTAAAAAGGTGGATACTTTCTTAACTCCATTAGAATTATATATGGCTGCTACTGTTTGCAAATGGGTATCTGTAAGGCGTTCAAACATTGTAAATCCATATGTGTTTCCATCTATTCCAATTTCTTGTTCTTCTATTTCTACACATTCCACTCCGTGGATGGTGGCCTCTCCTACGACCTTTACATTGGTTTCGCTAGTTTTTTTCATTGTAGGATAGTCATCGAAGTCATAGGTAGCAAAGCTAGACTCTTCACCTAAGCGAGGGATGATAAACCATCCTATATCCTGTTCACATTTAACTTCGAATTCTTCCAAATTAGATTTAGTTATAGTAATTTCTGGCATAATCTGTGGAAATTTTGAGTTTTTCATTATACATTCCCCTTTCATATCCGGTGGATATGGATATATTTCTTTGAAGTTTTGCCTAGCTGTATATAGTCTGCTTTTTACTGTACCAACTGGAATATTGAGGATGGAAGCAATGCTTTTTTGATCCATACCCTTGATATAATGCATAGTCAATATCTTTTTATCTTGATCACGAAGGTTTTCCAGGGTATCATCTACGGCATCTTTTACACTTATTCCAGCTCTGCTATAGGACTTTTCATAGTAGTAGATATTATCTACTGGTATCTCTAGAACTTTAAGCTTTTTTCGATAATAATCATTACATTTATTAGCAGCAATAGATAGCATCCAGGATTTAAATTTTTCCTTAGATTTTAATCTATTGAAGGATTTATATCCTGTAATTAATACCTCTTGTAATATATCCTCAGCATCATATTTATTTGGCATTTTATAATAAATAAAGCGTTCGATGGAATTTTTGCAGTTATTTAGCAGCAAAACAAATTCATCATTATCCATATCGTCACCTCCCATTCTTTACGTTGAAGTCGACCTCACCCTTATAGACGTAAAAAAATGATGAAAGGTTCATTTTTAAAATATTATAGCATACATTTGTATTCACGTATTGAATATATTATTATACGAATAAATATAGTAAAGTGAAGATTGTATAGAAGGAAGGGATAAATATGAAATATCTGCCCCCGGCACTAACTTACTAAGTTATTTCTGGGGCAGTGGGATGTTTTTCACTGCCCTACTAATTACTTCAAAATATGATTGAGTTTTAATTGAGTTTGTGATATCATGAAGTTAATGCAAACGATTGCATACAAATATCCAAATATTTAAAATCTTAAAAACACATACATATCTTATTAAAATCACGAGAATTCTCAAGAGAAATTTAAGTAAAAACAATCATTAGATAATACCAAACGTGTGGTTTTGGAGTAGTGCAAGCGGTTGCACAAAATTAAAATGAAGGAGGGGATCATTAAGTCATTTTTATATTATTGTGATCTATGTGTTGGTTTTGATAAGTATTAAAGGGAGGTTCAAGGATGAGTAAGAAATTTAAATTACAAAAAAGAATATCTATGTTATTGGTTATTCTTATGGTTTTTAGTATTTTCACTGACCTTGTACCAAGGGCTGTTGCTAGTTACCAAGAACTACAAAGTCCCATTATAAATGAAGATAATACTATTACTTTTAATTATCTAAATGATGAAGCTGAGAGGGTACAGGTGGCAGGGAGTTTTACAAATTGGGCAGAGAACGCTTTAGAAATGAACAGGAGTTCGGAAGGGTACTGGACTATAACTACGGAAGCTCTTGAGGCTAATGTGTACGAGTACAAGTTTATTGTTGGTGAAGATGACTGGACTAAGGATCCGTTAAATGCTGATGAGATTAATGAAAATAGTCGGGTAGTTGTTCCAGGAATAAATTTAGCTTCAATTAATTCTATTATGGAATCGGGAACGAGTACGGAGTTAGAGGCAAATATAATCAGTGAATCTGGTGATATTACGAAAGGATCAACGACTGTTCATTGGTCATTAGAAAATGCACCAGAAGGTGTAACGGTTGAAGGGGCAAATCTAACCATTTCTTCTGATGTATTGGCAGGAGAGACATTTACCATTGTAGCAGAAAAAGATGGCTATATGGGAAAAAAAGAAGTAGAGATATCAGAAGGATTATATAAATATACAATAAATTATCACAGATTAGACAATGATTTAGAGGATTGGAACTTGTGGATTTATAACGGTGGATTGCCAGATGCAGCTTATGATTTTAGCGATATATATGGGGAAGAGATAAAGTTTGCGAAAGGTACTTTTAAATTTCCTGAAGATGATATTACTATAATTCCACGTAAGGGAAATTGGGAGATACAAGATGCTGAATGGAAAATAGAAATTCCAGAAGGACAAATGGAAACAGAAGTATGGATCCTTCAAGGTTATCATCAAATATTTACTAGCGAAGCTGATGCTATTGCGGCTTTAGAGGATTCTGTAGTTCCGCATATTCGTCTAGTATATGAGCGAGAAGACCAAAACTACGATGGTTGGAATGTTTGGGTTTGGAATACTGGCGCTCAGGATGGTCAAATTGATTTTACTGAGTTTCAAAATGGGAAAGCTATAGCTGAAATAAACGTAGGACCAGATGCGCAACAAGTAGGCTTTATCGTTAGGAAAGGTGATTGGGAAGAAAAGGATGTAGATATGGATCGTTTCATATATGTGAATACAAGGGATCCGATTACAAAAGTTTATGTAAAAAGTGGTGAAGAAGGTTTTTTACTGTTCCATCTGTAGAACCGCCAACTATTGACAATGGCAATGTAACATTTCATTTTCGTGATAAGGATTTATATTTAAAAGATGCTATGTCAAGAATTGAAAAGGTAGAGCTCAATATTTTAGGTGAATCTAAGGAAATGACAAGGGAAGAAAAAAATGAGCGATTTGTATTTACCTATGAGAATATTCCAGAAGGTGAGCATGAATATACCTATTTGGTAACAATGGACGGAGAGACAGTAGAAGTAGAGGATCAATACTTTTCAGGTAGTTTTTCTTACTATGAATTTGATATAGAAGTATCTGGAACGGTCTTGCCAGAAGAGATAGATTACAATCAAAATGCAGTTTTATCCATTGATATTTCAAATAAAAAGGATATCGAAATCCGAGAAATATATGTGGATTTGACAGAGGTAGGGGGCCCAGAAAAGGTAGCTATTGATCCAGAATTAATGGCTATAACAATAGCTGTTGAACAATCTATTACTGCAGGGGTTAAGACTTTACCTTTTACGATTATAGATATGTATGGTAATGAGCATATAAGTGAGGCTCAAGTGACGGTTAAGCCAAGACAATTTGTAGGTGAAATAGATTTTGACTGGGATGAGGCGGTGATCTATTTTGTATTAACCGATAGATTTTTCAATGGGGATGTATCTAACGATGATCCTTATGAAATTAACTATGATAAAGAGAAACCTGGTGTATATCAAGGTGGGGACTTTAAGGGTATTACAGAAAAACTTGACTACTTGGCTGATCTAGGAATTAACACCATTTGGATAAGCCCTATTGTAGAAAATATAGCTTATGATGTAAGATGTAGCGAAGAACCACATATTACTCCATATTATGCTTATCATGGATATTGGGGGAGCAATTTCAGTCAATTAAATCCTCATTTTGGCACTATGGAGGATTTTCATGAGTTGATCGATGAGGCTCACAAACGAGGAATAAAGATTATGGTTGATGTGGTATTAAACCATGCTGGATATGGATTGAAAATGACGGATAAAGATTTGTATGATGATCCAATTCCACATTTTCCAACAGATGAAGATAGGGCACGTTTTGAAGGAATGTTTCGAGATGGAGGTACAGATACTGTAAAGGGAGAGTTATCAGGACTTCCAGATTTTATTACGGAAGATCCAGAGGTACGTAGACAAATTATCCAATGGCAAACTCAATGGATTGATAAGTCAAGAACAGAAAAGGGGAATACTATAGATTATTTTAGAGTAGATACGGTAAAACATGTGGAAGATACTACTTGGATGGCATTTAAGAACGCTTTGACACAAAAAGTGCCAGAATTTAAGCTTATTGGGGAGTCGTGGGGTGCAGGGTTCAAGGACGATCATGGATATCTTAATGTTGGAATGATGGATTCCCTACTTGATTTTGACTTTAAGTATCAGGCTGCAGATTTTGTAAAGGGAAATATAACTAAGGTGGAAAGGGATCTTAAAGAGCGAAATGAAAAACTGACTAATACAGCAACCTTAGGGCAATTTTTAGGATCCCATGATGAGCCTGGATTTTTATATCAATTTGAAGATGATGATAAATTAGGAAAATTTATGGTAGCAGCTTCATTGCAAATTACAGCTAAAGGTCAACCAGTTATTTATTATGGTGAAGAACTAGGTTTATATGGCGATAACAATTATCCATATTATGATAATCGATACAATATGGATTGGGATAAGGTTGGTGGCAATCCTGTTCATGAACACTATAGGAAAGTATTGAAGGCTCGTAATGAATATTCTAAGGTGTTCTCTAAAGGAACTAGAAAAATGCTAGAAGGCTCCGACCAATTAGGATATTCCATTTTTGAGAGGGCATATGGCGAAGAGGTAGCTATAGTTGGATTAAATACAAAAAATGAAGCCCAAAACTTAAGCTTTGATGTTCCTTTTAAGGCTAGAACTACGGTGAAGGATGTGTATAGTGGAGAAAATTTAACTGTTGGAGAAGATAGGAAAATAACTATTACCCTTCCAGGAATGCAAGATGGTGGTACATTTATTTTGGTAGGTGAAACAGAAGAGCAAGATCCACCTCAAATTGATGATATTCAGGAAAATCATCTGCGAATACATTATCAACGAACTGATGGTGATTATACAGATCTTGGTGTTTGGATATGGGGAGATGTGAAGACTCCTTCAGAGAATTGGCCTACTGGAGGTACGCCTTTTAATGAACAATTAACAGATTATGGAGCATATGTGGACATTGAGTTAAAGGAAAATCCTTCTAAAATAGGCTTTCTTGTATTAAATGTTACTACAGGAGATAAAGATGAAGGAAATAATGGCGGCGATAAAGAAGTTGAAATATTTTCGCCAGAAATTAATGAGGTTTGGATAAAACAAGGTTCGGATGAGGTGTTTTTATGGGAACCAACGGAACTTCCTGAAGACACAGTAAGAGTTCATTACGAAAGAGCAGATGAAACTTATGATAATTGGGGTATATGGGTTTGGGGTGATGTAGAAACACAATCTCAAGACTTAGGAGGATGGCCTCAAGGGGCTACTGATTTGTCTGGTGTTGGTAAGTATGGTGCCTATTATGATATTGAACTGAGGGAAGATGCAAAATCTATGGGTTTCCTTTTTGTAAACAAGGAGACTAGTGAGCAAACGGCAGATTTAAAGTTTGATATGCTAGATCAGTATAATGAAATATTTGTAAAAAATGATTCAAAAGTATATACAAACCCATTTGGTTCAGTTCCGATTACAATTGTCTCTGGAGAATTGCTTTCTGATAGTGAGATTGAATTGAAATTCTCAAAAACAGAAGGTTTAGTGGAAGCGGAACTTATGGAAGCAATTTCTGTAGTAGATGAAAACAATAATAACGTAGAGGTGGCACAGGTGAATATCAATGACGAAACAACTGTAGGACTTACTGGTGACTTCAGTATTGAAAATACTCCTTACTACGTAACTTATGAAGGAAAAACTGTTACTGTAGTTGCTGGTTGGAGAGCCATTGATGAAATATATGGATACGATGGCCAACTGGGGGCTGTTTTGCATTCAGATGGTACTGCTACAATTAAATTGTGGTCACCGAAGGCTGAAAATGTTTCCATTAGACTATATGATAAGGACGATCAGTTTAAAGTTGTAAAAGATGATATTCAGATGGTTTTAGGTGATAGTGGAGTTTGGGAAATAACTTTAAATAAAGAAAACACGGGTTTAGATGATCTAAGAGGGTATTTCTATCATTATTGTATTGATCACGGCGATGGGGAACCTGTACTTGCATTGGATCCATATGCGAAGTCTATGGCTGCTTGGGCTGATCCCAAAAGTGGTGGGAAATATCCTATTGGCAAGGCTGCGATTGTAGATCCATCGACTATAGGGCCAGAATTGGATTATGCAAATATACCTGGATATGAAAAGCGAGAAGATGGGATTATATATGAAGTTCATGTTCGTGATTTTACATCGGATGAGAATATAGCAGATGAGTTGGTAGCGAGATTTGGAACCTTTGCTGCATTTGCAGAAAAACTGGATTATATTGAGAGCTTGGGGGTTACTCATATTCAACTTCTTCCAGTTATGAGCTACTATTGGGGAAATGAATGGGCAAGTGGCGAGAGATTGACAGAGTATTCGTCTACTGACAACAACTACAACTGGGGTTATGATCCTCATAGTTACTTTTCTCTTACTGGAATGTATTCAGAAAATCCTGATGATCCAGAATTGAGAATTGAAGAATTTAAGAGGTTGATCGATGAAATCCATAGTCGTAATATGGGAGTTATTCTTGATGTGGTCTATAATCATACGGCTAGGGTAGATATATTTGAGGATCTTGTACCAAATTATTATCACTTTATGGATGCTGATGGAACACCGAAAACAAGCTTTGGAGGCGGACGATTAGGCACTACACATAAAATGTCACGGAGAATTTTAGTTGATTCGATTCTTTATTGGACTGAGGAATTTAAGGTAGATGGTTTCCGTTTTGATATGATGGGTGATCATGATGCAGAAACCATACAAATTGCCTATGATGAAGCAAAAAAATTAAATCCAAATATTATCATGATCGGTGAAGGTTGGAGGACTTACGAAGGCGATCAAGGCCATGAAGTAATGGCTGCTGATCAAGATTGGATGCAATATACGGAAGCGGTTGGTAGTTTTTCTGATGAATTTAGAAATGAGTTGAAATCAGGCTTTGGATGTGAAGGAGAACCTAGATTCATTACAGCTGGACCACGGAATATCCAGCAGATATTCGATAATATCAAGGCTCAACCACATAATTTTGTAGCAGATCAACCGGGGGATGTGGTGTCTTATATTGCAGCTCATGATAATCTAACTCTATTTGATGTAATTGCTCAATCTATAAAAGGGGATCCTGATATTCCAGAAAAGGATTTGGAGATTCATAAACGTATCCGCCTTGGCAATGCAATGGTTTTAACTTCTCAAGGGACAGCTTTTATCCATGCAGGCCAGGAATATGGTCGAACTAAGCAGTATAGAGCAGAAACAACGGAAGCTCCTAACAAATCAACGTATATGGTTGATGAAAATGGCAAACCATTTAAATACCCATATTTTATCCATGATTCTTATAATTCTTCGGATATAATTAACAGATTTGATTGGGAAAAGGCGACGAATGAAGAGTTGTATCCTGTTAACAATCTTACAAGAGAGTATACAACTGGTCTAATTCACTTAAGAAGATCATCAGATGCGTTTACGATGGGATCTAAGGAACTAGTAGACGAGAAGGTTATATTGCTGAATGCCCCAGAAATAAAGGATGAGGACTTGATTATTGCATACAGAAATGAAGCTACAAATGGAGATGCTTATTATGTATTTATAAATGCAGATGATAAAGAACGTACCCTTTCTTTAGAGGTTGATTTGACTTCTGGGACAGTATTGGTGGATAATGATGAAGCAGGGACTGAAGAGGTATCAGAAATTAGCGGCTTCCTTCTTACAGAAGATAAAATCACTATAGAACCGTTAACAGTAGTTGTTATAAAAGTTGAAGGCGAGGCCAAAGATTCAGAACCATCGGAGCCAGAAAAGCCAGTAGAACCGTCAGAACCAGTAGATTCAGAAGAGCTATCAGATACTATAGAGAAAGACTCAAAGGATGATACCCAGCTAATAGGCAAAAAGGAAGTGGAAGTTAAAATAAAAAATGGAGTTGCTAATGTAGTAATTGATGAAGATAAAATTGTAAAAAGAGTTGAAGAATTAAAGAAAAAAACAGACAAGGATAAGGAAGCTATTCTTGTATTAAAATTAGACGATACAAAAGATAAGGACTTAAATATTCAACTACCTAAAAAATTATTTACTTCTTTATCAAAGGAAAATATTAGTATTAATATAGTAGCTGATGATGTGGAGTTTGTAATACCTTCTGATGTATTAGGAGATGTGAATATACCAGAAGGATCTAATATCATATTAAAATTGGAAAATATGGATAAGAATGCAGTTAAATATAATGCAGAAGATCAGGATGTCAAAAAGGTGATCAACTTAAATCTAGAGATAGTCAAAAATGGTAAAATAACCGAAGCTCCTAAATTTAAATCACCTATCGTTGTAAAAATTGATGTTAAAGGTTTGGGAGATAAGGATAAGTTAGCAGCTTATTATCTTAGGGAACAGGACAATGCATTAGAATTTGTAACTGGTAAGATAATTGATAATCAAGTTGTATTTAACTTAGATCACTTTAGTAAATATATTATATTGGAATCGAATAAGACCTTTGAAGATATAGCTAATCACTGGGCTAAACTATATGTAGAATCTAAGGGTGCTAAAAATGTAATCCATGGTTATTCAGATGAAACCTTTAGACCAAATGATGAAATAACTAGGGCAGAATTCGTCGTTATGATGATCAATGGCTTAGATACAGAATTAGTTGGATTTAAAGGCCAGTTTACAGATGTTAGTGCTGATGAGTGGTATGCTGAT
>JAAYFV010000116.1 GCA_012728075.1 Tissierellia bacterium | reverse complement strand
TTCAATTAAAAGAAGGGGATAGGGTACTTCTAACCTTTGACGATATATATTCCCCCCAAGTAGCAGAGATAAAAATAGAAGATGATGAAAAGCATATACAAGGAGTAATCAAAGGCAAAATAGAGTTGGTGGATTCTAGGAACAAAGAAATACTAATTTCTGAGCCTTATAAATTGGACAGAGGACAATGGATTCCAACCAATGAAAAACAAAAATTTAAACTGGGAACAGGGAGTATCTATGAAGGAGGACGGGAGATAAACCTTCAGAATTTAGACAAAAGAAAAGGAGAAGAAGCCTATATAGCCTACGAAGAGCCCTATGGGAATAGGAGTATATCCAAAATGCTTTTAAAATCAGGTTCATCTATGGAATACAAGGACAAAGTTCAAGACATAGACTATGGTATAGGACAAATTGTAGTGGATACCACTCCTATTAGTTTCCATGAAGGTACCATAGTAATTAAAGACAATAGACTAGTAGATTCACTAAATATAAGCCCTAATCAAAATGTATATTTAGTTTCTGACTATAGATATGGTAAAAAAGGGGCTAGTGTAATTTCCATAGAGGATTCAGGTATATTAGACGATAGAATAGATGGTACAAAGCTATTAGTATATAAGGGGAAGATAGAAGATATATTTAACTTTAAGTTGACCTTAGGTGATTATAATTATAAACTAGATAAGGAAGTCCTTACTTCCTCTGGATTTAAATCTAATTCAGTAGTTGAAGAATTTACACTAACTTTAGATACATTAGTATATGATAGTCAATTGGAAAAACAAATTCCAACTAAATCCTTCTTGGATTCTAGATATATAGATTTAATCAATATAAAGGACAAAGAATTAAGGGATAGAATAGAAAAAGACTACTACAAAAATAGACCCGCATATCTAGTAGCAAAACAAACCCCCTATGGGAAAGAAGTACTAGCTATTAATTTAGTACCTCAAGATTTAAACAAATACAATGAAACCATAAAACTAGACCATAGCACCCTAGGGGAGATAAAAGAAATAGATGAAGCTAAAAACACCATTACTCTAACCAATAGGAGAGACTACAACAATCTAACAGGTAGATGGGAATACAATCAAGACGAAACTTTAAGTTTAAACAAAGCCATTATTCTAGTAAATGACAAACCCCTACCCCTAGAGGAACTATATAAACTGAAAATAGGAAGTAAAGCCTATATAGTAAAACACAATGATTCATCAGTAGACATTCCCTATATACTATTGATAGAATATTAGTATTAGGTAGATTTAAAAAGAAGAAGGGAGGTATAACTAGTGAAAAAGGGGATATCCATATTAATATTAACCCTAATATTACTTCTAGTATCTTTTTCATCCTTTGCTGTTGAAATTCCTGGATACGAAGGAGGTATCAACAACGAAAACAACTATAAAGAAGTAATATTTATAACAGGAGAACCTATAGAATTAGAAGGGACTTTAGAGATAAAGGTAGATGACAAGAGCAAAAGAGGTAGAAATAGTGGGAAATCTGAAGACAATATTCAAGAAAGAAAATATACATATACCTACAATTTGAAGAATTTAAAGCTAGGAGCCACATTAAAAAGGAGCATAAAGCTAACGGAAATCTATGAAACCAATGGGAAACAAACCACCTCCCAAAAAACTTTAGACAAATACACGGAAACCTTCAATATAAATGGCAAAACCTACAAAGTAGATACAAAGGACTATCAGTGGAATCAGGGGCAAGTAGTTCACGAAACAGGATTAGTAGAATATTATGCAGGAGATTGGTCTGCTAGAAAAACCTACAAAGTAGACAAAGGTGTAGAAGAGGTAGTAGTCCAAACCATAGGGAATCTAGTAGGATATGATAGCCCTTGGTCTGCTACTCAAACTCAGACTTTGCATTATATAATAGAAGGGGACAACAAACTTCAAGATGACCATGCTTGGGAAGGTACTGCTACAGTAGAAGCCTCCTATAATAAAACTAAAGACTACAACTATGTGGAGAATGTCCCAAATCAAATATCCTTTAAAGGAGGATTTATACTTACAGAAAAACATGACAATGTACTTAAATATTCCTATGATCTTCCTAGACCAGAAGGTACAGGAAGAAATATGGGGCAATATTCTATGAATATAGATACCAATCCTATAATCACTAGATTAAATATACCAGCTTTAAGAGATGTAAGGGGCCTACCCTCTGAGAAGGATATACTCCTTATAGCTAGTATGGATGGTTTTTCTCTTACTGCAACTAATTTAGGTCCTAATACAGCAGTAAGTAGAGGAGATTTTGCTAGAGCTTTGGCAAACACCATGGATATAGAATTACCAGAGATAGAAGAAAACACCAATACTAGTAGTAGAAGGAGTAGTAGAAATAAGAAAAACACCCAAGAAGAAAAACCAAGATATATAGATGTACCTAAAAACCATAGAAACTACCCCTATATAGAAGGAGTATCCCAAAGAAATATTATGATAGGAGTTGGAAAGGGTAGATTTGAACCAGATAGGGAACTTACCAAAGCAGAAGCCACCACCATACTAATTAGACTTCTAGGATTCCAAAACTTAGCCCCCATAGGAAACTATTCTACAGGATTTAAGGATGATTCTAGTATTCCTCATTGGGCAAAGGACCATGTATATATGGCCAAAGAACTAAATATAATACCAAGGACTGAATACTTCTATCCAAACAAACCTATAACCAAAGAAGAAACTGCCACATTGTTGGTAAACTTTATCCATTACCTACAAGAGCAGTTAAAATACGACTATAGGGAAAATATATTAAACAATTAAATATACGGGGAGGCAAGCTATGAAGAAGTTTGTATTAGTACTAACTATAGTAGCTATACTTGTTAGCGCAAACATATATGCTACAGGATTGGAGGAAGAGCAAAAGGTGAAAATATTGATAATATATGATAATTCTTCATCCAGTTATCTAGATATATACCAAAACTACAAACAATCTTTGGTGGTAAATATTGAAACAGAAGCTATATCATTAGACAATTTAGACCAAATAGACCTATCTAAATACCATATGATCTATTTAGATAGGTCTATAATTGGCAAGGATGTATTCAACAATTCTAAAAACAGAATAATGGACTATGTATCCAAAGGAGGATATCTTTTCTTAGAGGATTCTTTTTATAATGATTTTCCTTTGGATTTTTTTGGGGCAAAAAGTTTTAAAAAGATAAATACTTTTCCCAAAAACTTAAAATACCCTAAGGTAAAGGAAAATATTCAAGGGATGCAAAATATCCTAAAGTTTTTTCATGAAGATATAGTAAGTTTTTTCAATGACAAAACATTAGAGGATTTGGACAAAGGCCATGGCTTTGTACCTTCTACTGCTATTCCCCTAGCCTATAGTGGAGATTTGGCCCTCTATGGGCTAAACCAAGTAGGTAAAGGATATGTATTCTATGCCAATAGTATCCTTCCCAATGAGGACTATATCACTGGATTTGATTTAAGGAGAAAGGATGATTCTCAGCAGTACTTTAGTTTTACCTTTGCCACAGGGAATTTTCTATTTAGAAATGAATTTCCAGCTTTCATATCCAAGGAACTATATGGATATGCAGCAAAAAAGGTACTAGGTCCCTATGGTAGACCAGCTATGGCATGGCAAAACCATTTTGAGGTCACCTCTGCCATGGGGAATGGTACCATGGAAAGATGGATAGATTTGCTGAAGGAATACCACCAGATACCTTCCTTTTCCCTAGCCCGTTCTCCTTATGAATGGGGTCATTGGCAAGAGAGTATAGTACTCCATACCAATAGAGGGGAGGATACAAATCCTAAATACAAAGGTGTAGAGGAGAACTCCCATTATTCATCGGGAAAACACCTATATAGTGGCAAGGATTATGTAGCCCTAAAAAAATACGAGGACTACAAAAGCTTAGGAGGAGATATAAATATTCCCTATAGAGCCTATCCTACAGTAGGAGATTTAAATGGGGATGGGATACTAGATATAGTATCTGGCAGTGAAGATGGATACCTATACCTATTCCTAGGAAAAGAAGAAGAAATAAAGTATCAAGAAAAGACTAAGCTAAAGGATACAAAGGGAAATCCAATCCATCTAGGCTCTTATTCTGCACCAGTATTGTACGATATAAACAAAGATGGACTACTAGATATAATAGTAGGGAATGGAAAGGGAGAAATACATCTATATATAAATGTAGGGAATATGACCTTTAAAAAGACAGATACAATTATACAAAATAAAAATATTAAAAACCTAACCCCTGCCCTAGGGGATGTAGATGGAGACAATATTCCCGACTTAATAGTGGGAGATGCTAAAGGCAATCTATATTTCCACAAAGGTAAATGGGCAAACAATACCTTAACTTTTCCAAAGGAAGGGATACTCTTAAAGGACTTTAAAGGCAATACTAGCTTTGGTAAAAATATAGCCCCTACCCTATACGATATAGATGGAGATGGGAAACTAGAGCTAATACTAGGAGAAGCCTCAGGCTATATAAAGGTATATAATATTCAATTTCCTAATCTAATCCTAAAGGGCTATATAGAAGGGGAAACCTACAATCTCCATGGCAACAAAAGGCTATGGGGAGGCTACTACTCAGCACCGGAATTTGCTGATATAGATAGAGATGGAAAGGTGGACCTACTAGTAGGTCAGGTAGAGTTTGGACTACCTACACCTATAGATTCTCCCCTATTCCCCTATGAAAAGGAATTAAGGGAATCTATAGACTATGTAAACAAAAACCATATAGACATATATCCCCATGTGTATTTTGGTAAATTCAAATCCCATAGTCAAGAGGTAAGGGAATTGGAACTTCACAAAGAAGCCTTTGAATACTATAAAATTCCATGGGAAAACCCAGGAGCTAATCAACATACCTGGGATGTAAACAATATATCTGCTACCCAATCCTTTGGTAGCCAGATGAAACAAGGGATCAAGTGGAATTCTGGATTTAGACCCCATAGGAGGGCTGGAGAGCCTAGCCTATCCAAGGACTATATCTGGTACATACCCTTTAAATTAGCAGATGGACTAGATACTAGGGATTTCATATTATTTTCCCCAGCACCTCATATACCTATAATGGAAAAGGCCTATAAAAATGTAACCACATTGGATCTACCTATAAGCCATTTTTACCATATAGAGTATGCTATGAATGATGAGGCTTGGATTAAGGACTTAAGATATAAGGCTAGGGTATTAGATGATATTAGGAACAAAAAAGACTACAATTTCATGACAGAAGCTCAAATGTTTGAAATATTTGAAGCCGTCATGAATAGCAATATAAATATAGTAGAGGAAAATCAAGGCTATACCATCCAATCGGATACTAATATAGTAGGAATAAAATTTGAACCAGGAGAAAAGCTTTTAAGATATCAGCTATCCACCGATGGAGATATATATAAAAGGGATGGGAAAGACCTATACCTAGGTTTAAATAAGAAGGTAAGGGTATACAAATCTACAGAAGAGGACAAAGCCCATATAGTCAGGGTTAACTGCCCAGTAGACATAGAAGAAAAAGATGATCTAATCCTAATCCATCTTAAAGGAAAGGGGTTACAGCAGATAAAAATATACGCTCCAAAGGGATTGGAAATAATGAATGAAGGTTTACATGTTGAAAAATTAGATAGCTACTATGTGTTGACAAGATATGGAGAAGCTATTACATTAAATATAAGACTATATCAATAGCAAGTAAAACTAGGGGGTATTACCATGAGAAATAAAAACCATATAAGAAATAGGATATTCCAACTGATACTAGCTACAATCATAAGCATATCTACCCTTCTCCCCTTACCAGTCTATGGGGAAGCTGGAGAAGATACACCTATAGATCTGGTATATTTTATTCAAATCATGGATTTGGTAAAGAATAATTATGTCCATGATATAGGGGAAGAACAATTAATACAAGGAAGCATCAAGGGATTGTTCTACTATCTTGATGAAAATAGCGACTACTATACTAAGGAAGAATTCCACCAATTATTAGAGGATATATCAGGGGACTTTGTAGGAATAGGGATATTTATAAAAGAAGAAGATGGACAAATCATAATCACCGAACCTATAAAAGATGGTCCAGCCTATAAGGCAGGAATCAGATCAGGGGATATGATCCTAGCAGTAGATGGACAAGATATAAGGGGTCTATCCACCAAGGAAGTGGTAGACCTAATCAAAGGAGAAGCAAATACCAAAGTAAATATAAAGGTTCAAAGGGGCAAAGGAGAACCTAAAGACTATACACTGACTAGGGAAAGCATCAGGATAAAGACGGTGGAATATAAGAAGATAAATGGGGACATAGGCTATATAAGGCTAAGCCAGTTTTCCCAGTATAGTCAGGGGGAAATAAAAGATGCCCTCAATAAACTTGACAAAGAAAATATTTCCAGTATAATATTAGACCTAAGGGGGAATCCTGGAGGACTTCTAGAAGAGGCTGTAGATATATCGAGACTATTTATCCCAGAAGGACCAATAGTCCATATAAAATACAAGGATAATATGGTAACCTATTATTCAACCTTAAAGAAACCAAAATACAAGCTAGTAGTCCTAGTAGATGAAAACTCCGCTTCTGCATCGGAAATACTAGCAGGAGCAGTCCAGGACAGGAAAGCTGGCACTGTGGTAGGGGTCCCCACCTATGGGAAAGGTACAGTACAACAGCTACTATCTTTACCAAGAGGGGACGGTATAAAACTAACCATAGCCGAATACCTAACCCCCAACAAGCGAAATATAAACGGAAAAGGAATCACACCAGATATAATAGTAGAAAACAAAGATGGAGGAAAAGATGCACAACTACAGAAGGCAATAGACTTGCTAACAAAATAGAATCTAAGAACTGTGAACTATATATTGAAAAGAACTTGTAACACAATTGTAATAGTATTCCAATCCAAAATAGTGTATAATGATATCATGCAAGGAGAACTGCTCCTTGGTAATATTACAATTAGATTACAATAGCATCAGGGATATTGACCTTGCTATACCTTAATGCTATAATACTTTATAGACTGCAAATTATACATATTTGCAACTATGAAGACATAAT
>JAAYFV010000115.1 GCA_012728075.1 Tissierellia bacterium | reverse complement strand
GTTCATATACTGCATCTAATTTAGTGTCTATTATTTCTACTTTCATTTTTAATTCTGCTACATCTTCTTTTACTCCGGCTAAATCATCTTTTACATTTGCTACATCCTCTTTTACTCCGGCTAAATCTTCTTTTACACTTGCTACATCCTCTTTTACTCCAGCTAAATCTTCTTTTACACTTGCTACATACTCTTTTACTCCTATTACGTCCCCTCTTAACGCCTTTAATTCCTTTAGAACTATGGCTTGAAATTCTTCATTAGCCATTTTTAACACCTCCTATAACTATCTTTCGAATATTATACCACATATTATAATCTTAAACACAGTATTAGTGATAATTTATAATCCTATACAAAGCAAGACTAGAAAAAGCCCAGGGCTTTTGTCATAGGCTTATTTATTATTCATTAATAATATAGTCTATTGCCTCATGTTTATCATAATCTTCACAAAGTAAAAAGGTTATCGCCTAGGCGATAACCTTTTTTATATTTAATCTTCTGCCATTTTCTTGTATTTTTCGTATCTTTCCTTAGCATCTTGTTCTGCTGCTTTAAATAGTTCTTCTGCTTCTTCTGGGAAAGTGCGTTTTAGTGAAGTATATCTTACTTCGGAGTTTAAGAAGTCCATAAATGGTTCTGTTGGTTCTTTGGAATCTAGTACAAATGGATTTTTCCCTTCTTCTTTTCGTCTTGGATCAAATCTATATAGATGCCAGTATCCACTGTCAACGGCTCTCTTTTCTTGTCTTATGCTAGTTCCCATACCTGTCCTTATACCATGGTTAATACATGGTGCATAAGCTATTATTAGAGATGGTCCATCATAGGATTCTGCTTCTTTTAATACCTTGACTAAATGATTCATATTGGCTCCTAGTGCTACTTGAGCTACATACACATATCCATAGGATGCTGCAATCATACCTAAGTCTTTCTTCCTTACCTTCTTACCAGAAGCTGCAAATTTTGCAACTGCTGCTGTAGGTGTTGCCTTAGATGATTGGCCGCCAGTATTGGAATATACTTCTGTATCAAATACTAGTACATTTACATTTTCTCCTGAAGCTAATACATGGTCAAGACCTCCAAAACCTATGTCGTAAGCCCAGCCGTCTCCACCAAATATCCAGATGGATTTCTTGATTAGATAATCCTTTAATTCAGCTATTTCTTTAAGGATTTCATTGCCTCTTTCATTGTCTAATTGTTTGTCTAATTTTGGTATTATAATTCCAGCTGCAGCCTTTGATTCTTTTGGATCGTCTTTTCCTTCTAGCCATTGTCTAAAGGCATGGTTTAGTTCATCATCTATATTTAATCCTATGAATTCTTCCATCAACATTTCAAGCTTTTCCCTTATCTTCTTAACGGCTACTGCCATACCATATCCATATTCTGCATTGTCTTCAAATAGGGAGTTAGCCCAAGCTGGCCCTCTACCATCTTTATTTGTACAATATGGTGTTGATGGTGCACTAGCTCCCCAAATAGCTGAACAACCTGTAGCGTTGGCTATAATCATTCTATCTCCAAATAGTTGGGTTACTAGTTTAGCATAAGGAGTTTCTCCACAACCAGCACATGCTCCTGAAAACTCTAATAGTGGCTGTTTAAATTGACTTCCCTTTATAGTTGTATCTGGCATTAAATCTTCTTTAGGCTCTACATGTTCCATTGCATATTCCCAATTCTTAGATTGTACTTCATAATGTTCTTCAAATGGTTTCATAACTAGGGCTTTTTCCTTTGCTGGACATACATCGGCACAGTTTCCACATCCTGTACAATCTAGTGGAGATATCTGTATACGGAATTCATACTCATTTAATCCCTTTCCTAATGCCTTCTTAGTTTCAAAGGTTTCTGGAGCATTTTTCTTCTCCTCTTCATCTAATAGGAAAGGTCTAATTACTGCGTGAGGACATACATAGGAACATTGATTACATTGGATACAATTTTCCATTATCCACTCAGGTACTTCAACTGCAATGCCTCGTTTTTCATAGGCTGCAGTGCCATGAGGAAATACTCCGTCTTCTCTTCCTACGAAGGTACTAACTGGAAGCTTATCTCCTTCTTGTCTATTCATAGGGATTACTACATCTTTGATGAATTCTGGTACATCTGTAGTTTCTTCCACTTCCTCATCCTTGGCATCTTTCCAAGATTCTGGTATATCTACTTTAACCAAAGCCTCAATTCCCATATCAACAGCTTTATGGTTCATATTGACTATTTCTTCGCCTTTTCTTCCATATTGTTTAACTATGGAATCCTTTAAATGTTTTATAGCTTCATCTATTGGTATTACATTGGCAAGTTTAAAAAATGCAGATTGCATTATCATATTGGTTCTTCCACCAAGACCAACTTCATTAGCTATTTTAGTTGCATCTATTATATAAAAGTCTATATTGTGTTCTGCTAAATATCTTTTCATAGAAGCTGGTAAATTCTCTTCAACTTCCTCTTTATCCCAATTGCAGTTTAGAAGGAATGTACCTCCATCCTTCAATCCACTTAAAAGATCATACTGATGTACATAAGATTGTTTTGAACAAGATATAAAATCTGCTTCAGAAATCAAATAAGTGGATTTTATTGGTTCGTGACCAAATCTCAAATGGGATATGGTAACTCCACCGGATTTTTTACTATCGTATGCAAAATATCCTTGAGCATACATATCCGTGTCGTCCCCAATTATCTTAATAGCACTCTTGTTAGCTCCTACAGTACCATCTGAACCAAATC
>JAAYFV010000114.1 GCA_012728075.1 Tissierellia bacterium | reverse complement strand
AATTATTCCCAGCTGTATGGTTGTTTAATTTTGTGGGGTGAAAACATGGTGAGAATTGCTAGGTTAGAAAGTGATACTGGGTATTATCATATAATGGCTAGGGGAAATAATAAAGAAATGATATTTAGACATTCTTCAGAAAAGCAATATTTTTTGAGAGAGTTGCAAGATAGAATAAATGAGGGAGATATTTCAGTATTATCCTATTGTATAATGGATAATCATGTGCATCTTTTAATTAATGCTGATTTAGATTTAATGGCAGATGCATTAAAGCGGACAAATATTAAATTTGCAATGAGGTATAATAAAAAATATGATCGAGTAGGTCATGTGTTTCAAGGTAGATATAAAAGTGAGGTTATAAATACAGAACAATATTTACTTGGTGTTATAAGATATATACATAATAATCCTGTAAAGGCTGAAATAGTAGCAGATGTAGGAGATTATAAATGGAGTAGCTATAATGCTTATATGGGAAAAAAAGATAGTATAATAAATCCTAAGGAAAAGGAAATGATAATGGATATGTTCACTGGTTCGGTAAAGCTATTTGAACAATTTCATTTAGAAGAAGATATGCAAGAGTTTCTTGAAATTAAAGAGGATTTAGAACGGCAACGAGAAGAGAAAGCTAAAAGGATTATAGATAATTATTGCAACAAATATGGAATAAAAGATATAGAGCAAATTCAGAATAATAGAAATATTATAGAGCAAATTGTTATTGAGTTAATACAGTTAACTAAATTATCCCATAGGCGAATAGCTGAAATTGTAGGTATAAGTAGAGGAAAGGTGCATAATATTGCGAAGAAATTATAATGGTATAATTGGTATGGTTTTTTTAGCTTGATTATTATAAATTAAAATATGCTAATTTGTAACTATTATAGACATGATTATAGACGTGCAAAAATATCCGTCCCTCATGCACGCCTCATGTACGTCTATAAGTTTTCTTTACTATATTCTTTAAATACACCACTAGAAAATCTTTTAAGTACAAGTATCATTCTTACTGCCATATCTATAGTAACGGCAATCCATGCGCCAGCAAGTGCCATATTTAATAAATCTGCTAATATATATCCTATTCCTAATCTTACGGCCCACATGCCAATTGCACTAGCATACATAGCATATTTTGTATCCCCTGCACCTCGTAAAGCACCAGCCATGACAAAGTATATAGCAGTAAAGGGTTGTGAAAAAGCTAATATTTTTAAAGCATTTCTACCTAATGCAACAACCTGTGCATCTTTAGTGAAAATTCCTATTGCATATTTTCCTAGGAAGAAATAAATAACACCAATTAGTGACATCATTATTGTACTAATAATGGTTGATTGTCGTGCTGCTTCTTCTGATAATTCGGGTTTTTGTGCCCCTATTCCTTGCCCTACAAGAGTAGTTGCGGCCATTTGGAATGCCATTGCAGGAACAATTCCAAGACCATCAATATTTATTGCTATTTGATGTGCAGCAAACATTATAGTACCAAATCCTGCAATTAGTCGTGCAAATAATAATGCACCACCTCTCATAATCAATTGCTCTATTGCTGCCGGGATTCCAATGTTTAATACACTTTTTATTATATCAGGTTCAAAGCGGTATGAGTCATGGATAGATATATGAATATACTTATCTCGTGCATATACAGCATGCAATGTAATAACAAAGGCTATTAATCTAGAAAAAGATGTAGCTATTGCTGCACCTGCTACTTCTAATCTTGGAAATCCAAGTTTACCGTTTATTAACACCCAGTTCATAAATATATTGATAATATTTGCTACAATATTTGAGATCATAGGTGTTATCATATCACCTACACCTCTTAGAGAAGCTGCTAATACCATATTGCCTACAGTAAATACTGTTCCAGCTATTACAATTTTCATGTATATTGTTCCAGGTTCAATTGTATCCACATCTGCACCCATTAGTTTTATAATTGAGCCTGAAGCGGGAATTCCTATTACAGTTATAATAATTCCCATAATTAGTACAATTATAAAGGATTGTCTTGTTACACGACAAGCATAATCACGATTTCCTGCTCCTGCAGCTCTTGCAACAAGGGCTGTAGTTCCTACAACTAATGCACTAAAAACTGAAAAGATTAGCATAGTTGGTTGAGCTGCTAATCCAGTAGCAGCAATAGCCCAAGGGCCTAAAGATCCTACTTGTATCATATCTATCATTTGAACTAACATCATAAGCCCAAATTCAAGCATAGCAGGTAAAGCTAATTTAAATATTGCTTTACGTACATCAGCGGATGTTTTAGCTTCTAAGAAAAAAGATATATCTTGATTATTATCTTTTAAGGACGCCATGAAAATCACTCCTTATCTTTAATATTTTAAATTTCCCATAAATAAAAAAGAACTAAATATATTTGAATATATTTAGCCGGCTAATCATATACACACATATGATACCATTAATAAAAATAATAGTCAATATTGTTTTAAAGATTTTTATTAAATAATGTTTGGATGTTTATTAACATAAATTGGGATAAAGTATCATACTTTATCCCAATTTATGCTTTTCTTGCAGCAATTACATCTATTCCCAATCCTAATACATTTTCAATAACTACATCTCCTTTTTTAACAGGAGCTGATATTTCAGTAGAATTTAAAATATTCATAACTTCATCTACTTTGTTTTTAGGGACTATTCCTGTTGTTTTTACAGGCAAGTGTTTAATAATACCGTTTTTAAGTAATACATTTCCAGTTAAGATTCTAGAAGGCTCAGTTACTTCTTTTATTCCAAATTCAATTCCTTTACTGCAATTATTTCCTTCTACAATATATCCAGAAGTAGTAGATTCATCTTTAGTTATTATTAGTTTACACCCTATGGGACATGCTTTACATTTTTTTATGGTTTTATTCATTATTACATTCACTCTCCTAAATAGTAGATTATTGTTGTAGTGTGTAAAAGTATGTATAAAAATATTTTAGCAAAAATCTTCAGCATAATATGAACTTCTAACAAGAGGTGCTGAGGCTACTTTTTTAAAGCCCATAGATAAAGCGATTTTTTTATATTCATCAAATTGTTCTGGAGAAATATATTCCACTACAGGAATATGAGCTTTACTGGGTTGTAAATATTGGCCTAGTGTTAGTATATCACAATTTACTTCTCTTAACCTTTTAAATACATTTATTACTTGTTCTTTAGTTTCTCCCAATCCTAGCATCATCCCTGATTTAGTTTTTATATTAGGTTTAGTTTTTTTCACATAGCCAAGTAGCTCTATAGATCTTTCAAATACAGCCATAGGTCTAACTTTATTATATAGTTCAGGAACAGTTTCAACATTATGGTTTAATATATTTGGTTCTGAATTTAATATAATATCTATTAATTCTTTATTTCCTTGCATATCTGGTATTAATAATTCTATAGTTACTTCTGGAGTAGATTTTCTTATTTCTTCTACAACTTTTGCGAATTGATTAGCCCCTTGATCTTCTAAATCATCTCTAGTAACAGAAGTAATAACTGCATGTTTTAAGCCGAGCTTGGAGACAGCTTTAGCAATTTTTTCTGGTTCCATTGGGTCTACTTCATCTGGCTTAGCTTTAGTTACATTGCAGAATGTACAATTTCTAGTACAATTTCTACCTGATATCATAAAGGTAGCAGTTCCTCGTTGAAAACATT
>JAAYFV010000018.1 GCA_012728075.1 Tissierellia bacterium | reverse complement strand
TTTTCACCAAGAAGAAGTGGCATAATTATTAACAATTATTTTAATTGCCAAGGGGGTTGTATAAAGTGTAGTTGCTCTGAAAATATTAAAGGGTTCAGTCGTTATACAGATATTTGCTTCTATCTTGCAGGAGGGGAAGGGGATGAGATTAAGTATAAAGATTTAGTACAAGATTGCTTTGGAAAGATAAAAAATTATTCTCTAAAGCAAAGACTAAAACTTTTGGCAAATAATTTTAAGGGAGAAGTATTCTTAAATAATAAACATAAAGAAAGATTTTATAGTGAACTCAATAAACATAGAATTGTAAGCGTAAAACCCAACCCACATTTTAATCAATCATATTCCATGAGATAATATCCTTAATATTTACAAACGTCAATATTTTTTTGTACAAAAGTGCAAATATTTTCATGTACAATTAATTATCTTTTTGGCCGACTTTGGATAGTGTCTCAGCAGTCCTGTAAGAACTGCCAAGGATTTTTATAATACTAGAATAGTGAACTAGTCTATCAAGAATGTCACTTGCTAACATATTAGCTTTTTCTCCTATAGGTAAATAGCCTAAAATCAATAATAAGAAGTTTATATTTTGCAAAATGCTTTATTCTAGTTTCTAACCTATTTTCTAAATAAGCCTTTTTTAATTGATCTATTAAATAATGACATTTAATTCTTTATGATGCGGAAATCCTTCTACTTTTACCATTGCATTCATTTTCTACTCCGTAGGACTTAATTTAGGAGTGCCTTTAGGTCTTTTTAAGTCTTGCATTTTCTTTAATTTAATAAATTGTTAATAATTAGTTTATAGTTATTCAAGATAAATAATGTATCATATAATTATACTACATAAAAGCTTAAGCTTTTTTTAGTAAATTATATGATGGGAGGCAAGGAAAATGAGATTTAGTAAAAAAACTGCTACAATATGTGCTTTTGTGCTAGGGGCTACAATTTTAGCAACGTCAGCTTTTGCAGATACTATGCTTGGTTCAGGATATTATAGCTTGAAAAATTCTATAAAGACAACAATGACAAAATTAACAAGTGAAGTTGACAACTTTAGTGTTGATGCTACCCTATCTCTTAAAATTGACGGCAAGGTATTTTCAGAATCAACATCTAATACAAAATTCGATATTAAGAACAAAGCTAAAGAATCAATAGATAAGGATTTTAAAAAAGGGGAAGTAAGAGAGAATTATTGGTACAGTGATGAAAACCAGAATATATACAAAAATTTTGAAGATGATTCTTATGATGTATTTGAGAAAAGAAAATCTAATAATGAAACTAGTAGAATGATTGAAAATCCATTTGAGGAGGAGCAAGTAAAGGATGCGGAAAAGGTTCTTGATGCACTTGTAGGGAATTTACAAGATGCTATTCAAGTGGAGGAATCCTCTGGAAAGAAAATGTATGTAGGTAATTTATCAGAGACTCAAATTCCATCTGCTGTTAATGCTATTTCTTCCTTTATTTTCAAATACAATATACTTGACGAATGGGATGCAAAGAATCTAGATGTTCCACATCCTAAATCAAATATATATCTTATGGAAGCAGCAGGAAAGGCAATTGAAAATGAAGATGGGATTATAGAAAGTGGAATTTTTACTGCAAGTATATCTGCACAGGATAGTAAAGGAATTGAACACATTTATTCAATAGAATTTTCAATTGATATAAAGGATGTTAATAGTACAGTTGTTAAAGCTCCAAATTTAGAAGGTCAAAAAGTCACATATAGCAAAGAAGGTTATGAATTTGACAGTAAATATATTGGCAAATACAAAAACGATATTGTTAAAGAGGAAGGTAATTCCTTTATAAAAGTTGGGGAAAGGTTTATAGAGATAACTTCTGTTAAGGATGGCAATATAAAAGGTAAATATTATGAGGTCTATAATGAGGGATATGAAGTTGATACTGTAAGAAGCTTTGATTTCTACTCAAACCATGATGAATCAATCGGTTTTACAATAATACATTATACAGATGATAAGGGAGAGAAGAAAAGGGGAATTATCGATCGAACAGACTTACAAAATATTAGGGTATCTTTTAATGTTACAATAGATGAAGAAAATGGTAGTTACTCCTATTCAAATAACGAAGATGGATTTGATAATACCTTTATTAGAATATTTGAATAATAACTAAGGGTGCAAAAGTTTTTACTTTTGCACCTCTAAGCTATTTAAAGGAGGATTAATATTGGATAAAGCAATTGTTATTGAAAATTTATCAAAAAAGTACAAAAATAATCGTGGAATACAGGACATTAATTTAGAAATTGATCGAGGAGAAATATTCGGTTTTTTAGGACCCAATGGTGCAGGTAAAACCACTACAATGAAAATTATGGTAGGTCTTATGAAGGCTGACAAAGGTGATGTTAGAATAAATGGCTATAGTATTTCAAAGGACTATGAACAAGCAATGAAAAACGTTGGCTGTATTATAGAGAATGTAACACCATTTCCTTATTTAACAGCTTATGAAAACATGAAATTATGGGGACGGTTTTATGACGATGTTGATGATACAAGAATCGATAAAAGCTTGGAGATTACAGGAATTATTAAATATAAGAATGAAAAAATAAAAAATTATTCCTTAGGAATGAAACAAAGACTTGGTATTGCTATTGCAATTTTATCCAATCCTAATGTTGTAATTCTGGACGAGCCCTTTAATGGATTAGATGTTGAGGGAATGGTTAAAATGAGGGAATTAATAATTCGCCTGTCAAAGCAGTACAAAACAACATTTTTTATATCTAGTCATTTAGTACATGATATAGAGCTTACATGTGATAAAGTTGGAATTTTATACCATGGAAAACTTTTAAATATTGATAGTACGCAAAACATTCTAAAAAACTATTCTTCTTTGGAAAACTATTATTTAAGTGAGGTTGATTTAAATGGAGATGCTTAAGGCGGTTTACACAAATGAAATATTTAAAATATCAAAAAAGAAAAAAATAACTGTAGCATTGATATTCTCGGCTCTATCTGTTATAGTGTTAGCAATTGTGGTGTATTCGTTAAATAACTTTGCAGGAATACGTGTGACAGGAAGTTCAGAATTTTCAATAATGGTTTTGACGATTTTGAGTTATTCCATTTTCCCACTTTTTACTACATTTATTTGTATAGATATGTTTGCTGGTGAATTTGCTGATCATACAATTAAATTTACTCTCACAGGACCTGCATCAAGGATTAAAGTATTTTTGGGAAAAATCTTTACAGTTGCTACTTTTATAATTGGTAATCTAGTTTTTGTCATGGTTCTTTCAGTTGTTGCCTCATTATTTATAAATAAGAACATACCAAATCTTTTTAAGATAATAATATCTTATATTATGGCATTTATGCCAATTTTTATTTTTTCATTAGTGGTTATTTTGATTTCTAACATTACAAAAGGTACAACAAGTGCCTTTATGCTTTCTATTTTTATATTTCTGACTTTTAATGGATTAGGTTTTGCTTTTCCCCAAATTAAAAGTTTTTTATTTACATCTACTTTTGACTGGTACAGATTGATTTTAGGAAACTATATAAATTTTAGTAAGATTATTAGGATATTTCTAATTTTACTGGGTTACGGTATAATGTTAATTGCAGCGGGCTATTATTTATTTGAGAAAAAGGATATTTAGGATGATTATATGAAATTAAGACAAAGATTTTTAACACAAAGTGTATTGATCCTCATAAGCACAATTGTTATTACTAGTTGTTTTGGTTTTATATATACCTATTTTTACAATTTATTAAATGATTCTCATGCTACTAGAGGTTTAGGTAAAACAGCTATTGTTTTAATGGAGAAGGATAATATTTTATATAATAGTGAAGGTTTTACTATGCTGGAGATTAAAGAAATGCTGATGAATCTCAGTGTTGGAAATGATTATTATGAATATGGGAGTAATAGATATAGAATAAATGCTGAAAACTTTACAACGCAAGATGGCAATAATTATAGAATAATAACCCTTAATCAAATTATAAATGTTGGTGATTATTATAGATCGCTACTTGTATTTGTTTTTATAATCTTTTTAATAGTTTTTGTTATAGCTAGCTTAATTGTTCAAAGGCAAAACATGAAAAACATTATAATTCCAATTACTAATTTAACAAAAGAAATGGAGAAATTAAGAATTGGTGAGCTGGAAACAGCAATTACAGATAAGGGATATGGTGAAATTAGAGAACTTGGAATTGCTATTGAACAATTGCGCCTTCAGCTAAAGAACTCTATATATTATCAGCAGAGAGTTGATGAAAATAGAAAGTTTTTAATATCAAGTATTTCCCATGACCTTAAAACCCCTGTAACATCAATAAGAGTGTATATAGATGGAGTTCTTGATGGGGTTGCAGATACGGATGAAAAGAAAAAATATTACTTATCAAAGGCTATAGAAAAAACAAATATGATAAATACAATGATTGAGGATTTATTATTATATTCTAAACTAGATTTAAATCAAATGACATTTGAAAAGGAGAAGGTTGATATTGTAAAATACATAGAGAGTTGTATTGAAGATAGTTCAGAAGATTTTTTACGTGAAAATAAAAAAATATATTTTGATAATAAACTTTTAACTACATCTTTTGTTATGATAGATGTTGAAAAGTTTAAACGAGTTATCCAGAATATTATGGATAATGCTAAAAGAAGTATAGAAACACAAACAGGTCAGCTTAAAATAATGTTAAGAGAAACAAATTCTTCAGTTATAATAGAATTTAAGGACAATGGAAAAGGAATCAGTAAGCAGGATTTGCCACATGTTTTTGAAAGATTTTACAGAGCTGATACTGCAAGAGAGGTTGAAGGTTCAAGTGGTTTAGGCCTTGCAATTGCAAAACAAATTGTTGAAGGATTAGGGGGTAGAATATGGGCAATTAGTGAAACTGGTCAAGGAGCCTCCATTATTATTTCTCTGAAAAAGGTTAAAAAAGAGGAAGTGATAACTTGAAAAGGATTTTAATAATTGAAGATGATAAAAGTATATCAGAGCTTCAAAAAGATTATTTAGAAATGAGCGGTTATGAGGTTGTATGTGCTTTTGACGGTAATTCTGGCCTTGAATATATTAAGAATGAAGATTTTGATCTAATCATTTTAGATTTAATGCTTCCCAAAAAGGACGGATTTGATATATTAAGAGAAATATCTGATACAAAACAAATACCTGTACTTATTGTATCTGCAAAATCTGATGAAATATTTAAGATTAAAGGATTAAACTTGGGAGCTGACGATTATATAACTAAACCTTTTGGTATGGGTGAACTGGTAGCGAGAGTAAATAGTCATATAAAAACATATGAAAGGTTTAAAAATAGTTCTAAAAGGAAATTGATAAGAGTTGGAGCATTATCTATTAATAAAGAAGATCGGAGAGTCTATATAGATGATAATGAAGTTTTTTTAACTCAGAAGGAGTTTGATTTGCTTTTATTTTTAGTAGAAAATCCAAATAGAGTTTTTAGCAAAGAAGAATTATTTGAAAGGGTTTGGGGCTATGACTCTTTGTCAGATGCATCAACTATAACTGTACATATAGCAAGAATAAGAGAAAAAATTGAAACTAATCCTGAAGGGCGTACATTTATTGAAACTGTATGGGGTGCAGGATATAGATTTAAAATATAAGCTGATATTTTTATAAAAGGTAAAAACATGATCAAAGTTGTATTTAGTGATAGTGAGAAAGGTCTTATAAAAGCAGCAAAAAACCATTGGTTTGTTATAAAAAAATTTTATACTCAAAGGGCAATGATTAATAATATTTATAATGATTGACTTTAAAATTTGGAGATACTATTATTTATAATGGATTAAAAGATATACTAAATAAAGAATATACTAAAAAATATTATGTAAAGGAGCAATGACATGAGAAGGAAAAGTTTAAGGTTTGTATCTTTACTATTTTTGTTAGTAATAGCTCTTACAGCTTGCGGGCAAGGAACAGACAATAAAAAAGATGTAACAGAGCCTCAAAATCAGGAAGCCAAAGAAGATGGAAACACAAATGAAGAAGAAAAGCTAGATTTTGAAGGAAGACAAATGAATGTAGTAACTACATCTGAAAAATATGTAGAATTATTTGATCAATTTGCGAAGGAAGTAAATGCAAAGGTAGATTTTTTATCTATGTCTAGTGGAGAAGTAATATCTAGAATAGAAGCAGAAGGCGGAAAACCAATGGCAGACTTATGGTTTGGTGGTGGCATTGATGCATTTATGGCTGCGAAGGATGCAGGACTACTAGAATCCTATATTCCAAAAGAAGCAGATAAGGTAAATAGTCAATTTAGAGATGAGGAAGGCTACTGGATTGCAAAAGGATTAACCGTAGTTGGTTTTTTAGTTAATGAAGAGTTATTAAAAGAAAAAGGATTAGAAGTTCCTACAACTTGGGAAGAGTTAGCAGATCCTAAATATAAAGGTGAAATAATAATGGCAAATCCAGCTATATCAGGAACTAACTATGCAGCAGTCAAAGGCATATTAGATATGTATGGTGAAGAAGAAGGTTGGGCATACTTAGAAAAACTAAATAACAATATTCCATTTTATGGTAAAAGAGGCAAGGATCCAGAAGAAAAAACTGTAGCTGGTGAATTTGCAATAGGAATAATACCAGTAGATAAAACTTCTTTTGATTTAGCTGAGAAACATAATTTAACTGTTATATATCCAGAGGACGGTATACCTTGGGTACCAGAAGGAGTGGCAATATTTAAGAATAGTGATGGAGCAGATATAGCAAAAGCTTTTATAGATTTTATGTTAAGGGATGAAAATCAAGAAAAATTAGCAGAACTAGATGGTAAAGATGGGGCGCAAATGGTTAAAGAAGGAATTAGTGGTTATGATTTAGGATTACCAAAAGACAGATTAATAGACCAAGATATTTCTACCTTTGGAACCATGAGAGAAGCAATACTAAGTAAGTGGGAAGAATTAACTACAGGGAAGTAAAAATAACAGGTGAAATGGTTACCATTTCACCTGTTTACTTTCAATAATATATAAAATATAATTATATTACCATAGATTGAAAGGGAATAAATATGCCAAATAAATTTTTAGATATAATAGATAAATTATTAATGTTACTAATATTATTATCCATATTAGTATTTATACTATATCCATTTATTTCAGTATTTAAAACTGCATTGGTAGAAAACGGAAGTATTGAATTATCACATTTTTCTATCATAAAGCAAGAATCTTATTTAATAAAAAACTCGTTAACTACTGGGATATATACTACTATTTTAAGTACTCTATTTTCTATAATGATTGCAATATATTATTATATGTCTACAGATAGAGTTAAAAAAATTATAATGGGGATATTGATGCTAACAATCATTTCTCCCCCATTTGTTACATCTTTATCTTATATAAAGCTTTTTGGTAAAAGAGGTCTTATAACTTATGGGATATTGGGATTATCTATATCACCCTATGGACAATTAGGTATAGTTTTGATGCAAAGTTTAGGTTTTACTTCTATGAATGCAATATTGCTCATAGGTTATTTAGGCCAATTAGATAAAACTTTTATAGAATCAGCTCGTTCTCTAGGAGCTAAGACTACCGATATTATAAAAGATATTATTTTACCTCTCATGAAACCAGCGATAACTGTAGTAATGCTACTATCCTTTATAAGATCATTGTCCGATTTTTCAACTCCAAGAATAATTGGAGGAGCTTTTAATGTGTTAGCAACAGAAGCTTATTTATCAGTGATAGCAAAGGGGGATATAAGAAGAGCTGCGACTATTTCTTTAATACTGTTTATTCCAGCAATGATAGTTTTTATGCTATATATAAAAAGATTTCAATCACTATCTACAACTCAGCATGGTACCAGTTCAGGTGAAGGTATAAGTGTAAAAAAGGAAGGTTTTTTATATAATCTTATAAAAATTGGAGCTATATTTTTTCTAGTTTGGATTTTAATTCAATATGCTTCAATTATAATGTCTGCTTTCACAGATATGTATCAAGGAAAGTTATATTTTACTTTAGATCATTTCCGAGAAAGTAAACTTAGTATATTAGATGTATTTCCAAGAACAATATTTGTATCTTTTATATCTGGAATAACTAGTTCGGTTATTGGACTTATACTAGAATATTATGCTTTTATAAGAAATTATAAATCAGCGAAGATAATGGATTTTATAGCTACAATGCCATATATAGTTCCAGGGACTTTTTTTGGAATTGGTTATATATTGGCATTTAATAAACCACCTTTAGAATTAACAGGAACACTTTTAATAGTGATATTAAATGTTACTTTTAGGCAATTACCTTTTGCTTCAAAAATAGGATATTCAACTTTAAGCCAGATAAATAAGGATACTATAAATTCCGTAAAAGATTTAGGAGGACATAATTTTTACGTTATAAAAGATATTATTTTTCCATTGAGTAAATCTAGTTTGTATATTTCCTTTGTAAATGGGTTTACCTCAACTATGACTACTATTGGTTCAATAATATTTTTAGTATATCCCCAACAAAAATTAGCTACTATGGTAATGTTTGATGTTATAGAATCAGGTAAATATGGAGTAGGGTCGGTTATAGCATTTTTAATTATATTAACATGTCTTATAGTAAATGGATTATACTATTTTCTTTTATCGAGAAAGGGGAAAGCGAAAAATGTATCTTAAAGTATCTGGATTAACAAAAATGTATGGCGATAAAAAAGTAGTAGATAATGTTTCATTTGAAGCAGAAAAAGGTAGCATGACTTGTATTCTCGGACCAAGTGGTTCAGGCAAAACTACTATATTGAGGTGCTTAGGCGGCTTTGAAACTCCAGAGTTAGGGAGTGTAGTTTTAAATGGTATAGAAATATTAAATTTGGGTCCTGAGGAAAGACCTATATCCACAGTATTTCAATCTTATGGCTTATTTCCCCATATGTCAGTAATAGAAAATGTAATATATGGATTAAAGTTTAAAAATATTGCAAAGAAAGAAGCATTTAAAGAAGGACAAGAGATTTTAGATATGGTTGGCTTAAAAGGATATGAGAATAGGAGGATAAATCAGCTATCTGGTGGAGAACAGCAAAGGGTAGCTCTAGCAAGATCCTTAGTGGTAAAACCAAACCTGTTGTTATTAGATGAACCCTTCTCAAATTTAGATGCTAAGCTAAAATTAGTTATGAGGGAAGAAGTTCAAAGAATACAAAGTTTATTTGATATTACAACTATATTTGTAACCCATGATCAAGAAGATGCTTTTGCAGTAGCTGATCAGATTGTTTTAATAAATAAAGGAAAAATAGAGCAAATATCACCGCCTATGGAGATATATCATAATCCCAAGGGTAAATTTCCACTACAGTTTATAGGCAGATCTAATATAAAAGTTATTGATGGGAAAATAAAATTTGTAAGACCAGAAGCAATAAAAATACATGATCGACTAAAAGAAGATACTGTAAAGGGAATAATAGAAAAGAGAATTTTTAAAGGAGCTATAGTAGAATATCATATATTAACGAAAGATGATAAGTTAATAGCTACAGAACTTTCAAGAGATAACATTTATAATGAAGATGATATAGTTTATTTAGAATATAAATATAGGGATCTAATATAGTTTGGATTTTTATTATATTAAAAACAAACTTAATAGATAAAGGAGGAAAAATGAAAATATTACATGTGCTAGCCCAGTTACCTTCTAAAACTGGTTCTGGAGTTTATTTTACAAATTTAATAGAAAATTTTAAGAAATATAATTATGATCAAAAAGTGGTTTTTGCTACACAAGATGATTATAGTTGGGATATTTTAGATAAAGAAGATATATATCAAGTAGAGTTTAAAACAAAGGAACTGCCTTTTCCTATAGTAGGTATGAGCGATATTATGCCTTATGACAACACTAGATATTCTCAAATGACTGAAGAAATGTTTAATAAATGGATGAATGCTTTTAGGAAAAGATTGCTCCTTATTAAGGAAAGCTACAAGCCAGATATAATTTTTACCCATCATCTATGGATATTATCTTCAATGGTAGTGGAGATGTTTACTAATTCAAAAATAATAGGAATATTCCACAATACGGATTTAAGACAAGCTCAAATGAATCCTGAAATTTATAATAAATATGTTCAAGGTCTAGATAAGTTGGACTTGGTATTTGCAGCATCAGAGAACCAAAAAGATGATATAATAGGTACCTATAAGAATATAAAAAGGGATAAGATAATTGCCATTGGTGGGGGATTCAATCAAAAAATTTTTTATCCCCCTAAGGAAAAGGAGCATAGTGATAAAGTCAGAATTATATATTCAGCTAAGATAGATCCATCCAAGGGAATATATGAATTATTAAAAGTATATAGGGAACTTAATTTAGATGATGTAACTTTAGATATAATTGGTTCCCCAGATGATAAAAATAGAAAAGAATTAGAAAAATATATTGAAGGAGATAAAAGTATACAGGTATATAATGTTAAAGATCAGATAGAATTAGGCGAAGAGCTTAGAAAAAAAGACATATTTGTAATGCCTTCTTTTTATGAGGGCTTAGGGCTTATGGCTATAGAAGCTTTAGCTTCTGGTCTTTATGTTATAACTACAGAAATAGAAGCATTGATGACTTTGTTAGGTAAGGATATAAACGAATCTGGGATAATAAAATACGTTCCTTTACCACGAATTCATGATGTAGACAAACCCGTAGAAGAAGATTTGCCCCAATTTAGAGAGAATTTAAAAGAGGCTTTACTTATTCAAATAGAAAAAGTTCGAAAAGGCAAAGATTATCCTATATTTGGAATGGATAATATCAACAAATTTTCTTGGGAATCTTTGGTAGATAGAATAAATAAGATAATAGTCAATTTATAAGTGGAACACTAGGACAGTTCTCCTTGTCCCAAAGTTAAAAGTACTGCAGACGCTTTAGGAGAGAGATTTAAAGAAAATTATATATAAAATGAGGACACAAAAAGCTCTATGGTACTATTTATATTTGGCTCCATAGAGCGTTTATATATATAAAAATCTTTCTAATGGTTATACCTTTTTATTGCTAGTCGATTTTGGATTTCCTAAGAAGGTTGAAAATTTATTAACTATGACAAAATTGGTTAATATATTTGCAAAGATAACCATCAATCTAGTAAAATAGGACTTATGAAAGGCAAGCTTTTAAAGATAATGTTATGGTCTATTAGTTGATAAATTGATGTAAAGGGAGGGGAAATAGTGAAGAGGATGTTTTTTGTTTCTATAATGGTTGCACTAGCATCTCAAATTAGCATTGGGCTTATGAGTAGTGATTTTAGAGTGTCCGCTGGCATTATATTTTATGTAATATTTCTTTTTTATTATGAAGATTTAAAACCTATCCCAACGGGGATATTATCAGGTATAATAGTAAATTTATTTAGAGCAATTATGTACTATTTTACAGTTGGAAGTTTTAATAGTGCAATATTATCCTTTCAGATAGAGATATTATTTTATACTTTTTATGGTATTATATATTATCTACTTACAAAAAGATATGATAATAAAAATCTAAATAGTTTGTTTTTTATTTTATTTATTAGTGATTTTGGGGCTAATGTTATAGAGTTATTTATAAGAAGTATTATAAGTTCTACTTCTTTTCCTTGGGAAATAATTTCTACACTAACTTTAGTGGCTATAGTGCGTTCAGGAATAGTTTGGTTAATATTAAACCTACTTAAGCACTATGAAATGCTACTTAGAAAAGAAGAACATGAAAATAGATATAAAAGATTATTGTGGTTAACTTCCCAACTGAAAACAGAAATGTACTGGATGGAGAAAAATATGGATAATATTGAAAAGGTGATGGCTAATTCATATAAATTGTTTGAGATGATAAATCGAGATGAAGATAGGGAGAGCTGGGGTGATAGAGCGGTAAATATTGCTCGCGATATTCATGAAATTAAAAAAGAAAATAGTCTAGCTATTCGAGGTATAAAGGAGATAACTCAGAAGGATCTTAAAGATCAAAAGATGAGTTTTAAAGATATTATAAATATCTTATATGAAACTATGAGGAAAGAAATAAATCGATTAGGTAAGGATATTCAGTTGGAAGTTTCCATAGATGAAAATTTTTATACTCTAAAACATTATTATCTTATGTCTATATTTCGTAATCTAATAATGAATAGTATAGATGCTATTTTAGCAACTAAAGAAAATGGTAAAATAAGTGTTATTCATAAAGCTCATACTGAGGAACATATTTTTATTGTATCCGATAATGGAGTAGGTATAGATGAAGAAGGATTAAAACGTATTTTTTCCCCAGGATTTTCAACTAAAATAAACTATGATACTGGTGAAATTAATAGGGGACTAGGGTTAGCTATAGTTCAGCATATTGTTGAGGATCAATTGGAGGGGAGAGTGGATGTGGAATCTACAAAAGGTAAAGGAACTACAATATATATAAGTATACCAAGAACATCTTTGGAGGTTGATAAAATATGAGAATATATATAGTAGAAGATGATGATAATATTGTCAATATTTTAGAGAAAATAATATTAGATAAGGATTTAGGAGAAGTTATAGGTAAAGCCAATAATGGGAAAAAGGGTTTAGAAGAAATACCCTTGTTAAAACCAGATATTGTATTAGTGGATCTATTAATGCCTGGCATGGATGGTATTAATTTAACAAGAAAAGTAAAAGCTATTGATCCAGATATTCAATATATTATGATATCCCAAGTATCGTCGAAGGATATGATTGCAAAAGCCTATGAAAGTGGTATAGAATACTATATTTCCAAACCAATTAATGCTATAGAGGTCGAAAGTGTAATAAAAAAGGTTAAAGAAAAGATGAGCATGAGACAAAAATTAGAACAAATTGAGAATATATTTTCCTCAGAATCTAGTGATTTAAAGGTAGAAGAAAATATCTATGATGATATTGAGGGAGTAAAACAGGTTATGCAGAGGCTTGGAGTTGCTGGAGAAGCAGGTAGTCAGGATATTATCCAAGTAGCTAAATATTTAATAGAAACTAATCAAAGCATGTCCAATTTTACGGTAAAAGAGATTTGTAGTCGATTTACAGATAATCCAAAGACTATGGAACAAAGAATGAGAAGAGCAGCTGCTGTGGGATTAGTAAATTTAGCTAATATTGGTATAGAAGATAATATTAATGAAATATTTGTTGAATATTCTAATGGATTATATAATTTTGAACAGGTAAAAATAGAAATGGATTTTATAAGGGGTAAGACCAAAAAAAGAGGTAAGGTAAATATAAAAAAATTTTTGGATGGGATAGTTTATTATGGAAGGAGATTATAGTTGGGTAAGTATTTATCCAACTATTTTTTGTGTAATTGTTACAAAATTAATAATTATCTCTACCTTTTTGAAACTTTTTGAAACCATTTGAACATAGCCTATTATAATGGATTTGTATTTTACTTAGAGGTTTAAATACAAAGTATAATAGGAGGTTAAATTATGGACCATCTCAAGATGATAGTCAACTTTACAAACACTATTTTATGGGATTATGTATTGATATTTGGACTTATAGGCATTGGAGTATTTATGACAATAAAGCTTAAGTTTTTACAATTTACTAGGGTATTTCCTGCATTAAAGAAGATGATTGTAGATATAATAAAGAAAAAACCAGTAGAAGAAGGTAAGATGTCCCCTTTTCAAGCTTTATCCACTGCAGTAGCAGCTCAAGTTGGTACAGGTAATATTGTGGGGGTAGCCACAGCTATAGCATCAGGAGGGCCAGGGGCTGCATTTTGGATGATAATATCTGCCTTCTTTGGAATGGCTACTATATTTAGCGAATCAGTATTAGCACAAAAATATAGAGAAGTAAAGGAAGGGGAAGTTACTGGTGGTCCTGCATATTATATGAAAAATGGTTTAAAATCCAAGGGATTGGCTATGTTTTTTGCTATTACTTGTATAGTTGCATTAGGTATAGTTGGTATTATGGTTCAATCTAATTCGGTAGCAGGATCTGTAAGTGATGCCTTTGGAATACCTGTACCTGTTATTACTATAGTACTTACATTGGTAGTATTTCGTATATTAGTAGGAGGTATGGAGAAGATAGCATCTTTTTCAGAAAAAGTAGTACCAGCTATGGCTGGCTTATATATTTTAGGAAGTATAGTGGTTGTTATTATGAATATGGAAAATTTTGTTCCTGCAATAAAAAGCATCATTATGGGGGCTTTTTCACCAGAAGCTATAAGTGGTGGTGTATTAGGTGTTACAGTTCAACAAACTATTAGATATGGACTAGCAAGGGGACTTTTTTCAAATGAAGCTGGTATGGGTTCTACTCCTCATTCCCATGCGGTAGCTGATGTTTCTCATCCTGCAGAGCAGGGATTCACTGCTATGATAGGGGTATTTATATCTACATTTTTAATTTGTCTATCAACAGTTATGATAAACATTACATCAGGAGCATATAATTCAAGCATACCAGCTATAGAGATGTCTAAAGAAGCTACTATAATGACACAAAATAGCTTTGCAGCAGGATTTGGCTCTTTAGGTGGGATGTTTTTATCTATATGTTTATCCTTCTTTGCACTTACCACAATAGTAGGATGGTATTTTTTTGCTGAAGCGAATGTTAAGTTTGTATTTAATTCAAATCCTATAACTATAAATATTTTTAAGGCTATTGCTTTAATAGCTCTAATATTAGGTACTGTGATGGATGCTACCTTTGCATGGCAATTAGCGGATATGTTTATGGGCATGATGGCTGTACCTAACATTGTAGCTTTATTCTTTTTATCTAAGGAAGTAAAAGAAATACTTGAGGATTATGATAGATGTATAGAAGAAGGCCATATACATTGGGATTATGAACATAAGGCATTAGAGGGAAATGAAAGAAAGAAAGGTTCTGTACTAAGAAAAGGTTTAAGCACTACTGTAATAAAATAGTGTAATACTAAGTAGACCAATATAGGTATTATTATGCAGATAAATTGATAAATTCTTCTAGGAAGTATACTTCCTAGAAGAATTTTTTCTGTTATGAAATAAATTAATTTGAATATGTTTTAGGTAGTTTTTAACTGTATATCTTTTGGGTATAAATAATATAAGTCTTGCCTTTAAATAATGAAAATGGAGGGATAATTGTGTTATATAAAATTGTAAATGATTTTCCCCATGAAATACTTGAAGCTCAAGAGGCACCCTTTATCTCCCTTTATCAACCTACTCATCGTCATAGACCTGAAAACAAGCAGGATCTTATCAGATTTAAAAACTTAATCCAAAACATTGAAAATTCCTTAAAACAAAAATATCCTAAAAAAGAGATTAAATCTATCATGGAGCCTTTTTATGCTTTAGCAGAGGATAGGATATTTTGGAATCATACTTATGATGGACTAGCTATACTTTCAGCTGAGGGGGAGTGCATAATCTACAATTTACAAAGACCTGTAAAGGAATTGACTGTAGTTGCAGATAGTTTTCATATCAAACCTTTAATAAGGATTTTTCAATCCGCAGATCGATATCATGTATTAGGATTAAATAGAAATGAATTTACTTTATATGAAGGCAATAGATATGGATTTGAAGAGGTGGTTTTGGATCCTGATATTCCACGAACTGCTAAAGAGGTATTGGGAGATGATTATACTGAATCTTATGTAACTACTGGTACTTATGGAGGTACAGGCTCTGGGATATTTCATGGACATGGAAGCAGGAGGGAAGAGATAAATAAAGATATAGAAAAATTTTTTAGATATGTAGATAGATTTATATTAGAAAACTATTCTAAGCCTACTGGATTGCCACTAATGTTAGTAGCTTTACCTGAATACCATAGTTTATTTAAAAATATTAGCCATAATCCATATTTAATGGAAGAAGGGATCAAAACTGCACATAATGCTTTTACTATTGATGAATTAAAAGAAAATGTATGGGAAGAAATTGAACCTATATATTTAGAAAAGACTAGGAGATTAGTGGATAGATATGAGGCAGCAAGAGCAAAATTTTTAGGATCAGATGATTTAGCACAAGTAGTAAGGGCAGCTCTTGAGAACAATATAAGGACCGTTATGATAGAATCAGATAAAATAGTTCCAGGTAAAATTGATACTTCTACTGGCGAGTTAATAAGAGGGGATTTAGATGATCCAGAGTTTGACGATGTATTAGATGATTTAGCAGAGATAGTATTTAGGAATAGAGGAGAAGTAGTAGTGCTTCCAAAGGAGAGAATGCCAAGTAATACTGGAGTAGCAGCAATATTTAGATATTAAAACCATCTTGACCAAAGGACAAAAATGTAGTATTATTTTATGGACGGGGCTTTGGCGAAGTTGGGATCGCGCCTGACTGGCAGTCAGGAGATCAGGGGTTCGAATCCCCTAAGCTCCACCATAAAAACATAAAGATATAAAAAGAGGATATTGATTAATCAATATCCTCTTTTTATATCTACTAAATTTATCAATTCTTCTCCTTTTATATACCTTTTCATATTCTCATAAGCTATTTTATATCTTCTATTAGCATTCATCTCTGAAGCCCAAGAATTATGAGGGGATATAATAACATTATCCATTTCCCATAAAGGACTATTTTTTGGTAATGGTTCTTTTTCAAACACATCTAAAGCAGCTTTTTTTACTTTTCCCGATTTTAGATTGGATATAAGGGCTTTTTCATCTATTATGCTACCCCGGGCTATATTTACTAGATATATACCATCTTTCATAAAGGTAAATAAAGATTCATCTACAAGATGGTGGGTTTTGTCTGTATAGGGTGCTGCGATAACTAATATATCACAACTATATATTCTTTTTTCTATTTCATCTATTTTAAAACATTCATGAAAATGATTCGCTTTTTTACCGCTAGTATTAAATCCAATAATCTCTACTCCAAAACCTTCCAATCTTTTGGCAGCCTCTTGGGCAATGGAACCAGTGCCAATAAACCCTAGGGTTTTACCATAAAGCTCCAAAAGGGTGGTATCTATTTTCCAAATTCTATTATTCTGTTTTTGATAAAACTCTTTGCTATTTTTAAGCATCTCCAGTATTTTTAAAACTATCCATTCAGCTATAGGTATACTATATCCCCCTTTATTATTCGTAAGTATAATTTCCTTTTCTAAAATTTTATCTATTGGTACTTGGTTTATACCTGCACTTAAAAGCTGTATCCATTTTAGATTTGGGAATAGATCTATGTCTATTCTATCAAAGGGATTGAAACATACCATCAAATCAATATCTTTTATCTCATCAGAATATTCAATAGTTTTTTCATCTTTAAATATGATTTCATATCCTAATTCTCTAAGTTTTTCAAATTGTTCATCTTTATATTTAAAGGTTATAAGAGCTTTCAAATAGGTTTCCTCCTTTTATTCTTTTGTATATATTCATACCCTAACAAGATATAATTAAAATTTATATGGAGATTTATAAATATTTTGTAGAAATTATTTTAATACTTTAGAAATCCTTATCCATTTTCTACAGTAGTTCCAGTACTAGGGATTAAGGTTATATCAAATGGATTTATATTGTATAATAATCTATATATTTTCAAATATTAGGGTATATACATATTAATACCCTAAATATAGGGTTTGATGATAAAAAAGTTAATTGTAAGGAGGGAATATATATATGAAGAGAGTAGCTATACTAATTGAAAACCTATTTGATGAAAGGGAGCTTTTATATCCCTATTATCGATTGATGGAAGAAGGATATGAGGTTCATTTAGTAGGGACGGAAAAGGACAAGGTATATATTGGGAAAAGTAATCTTACAGAGAAGAGTACCCATTCTTCTAAAGAAGTAAAAGCAGAGGATTATGACGCTGTAGTAATTCCTGGAGGATATTCTCCTGATTACATGAGAAGAAGTATGGATACTATCAACTTTGTAAAGGAGATGGACAGATTAGGAAAGCCTATAGCAGCAATATGCCATGGACCCTGGATGATGGCTTCTTGCTGTGATTTAAAGGATAAAAAAGTGACTGCCTTCTACTCTATAAAGGACGATTTAATTAATGCAGGAGCTAAGTATATAGATGAGGAAGTAGTTGTGGATGGAAATCTAATAACTTCAAGAACGCCTAAAGATTTAGTTGCCTTTGTAAAAGCTATAATAGAAGAACTAGGCTAATTTAAATATTAAAGAAACCTGGCTAGCCAGGTTTCTTTAATATTGATATACTATAGTAGATTAGAATGATTTTTCAATTTGGTGAGGTGAATTATGGCTAAATATTATTATGCAGTTAAAGAAGGTAGAGAAATTGGAGTTTATGAAACTTGGGGAGAATGCGAAGCCCAAGTAAAAGGATATTCAGGAGCTGTTTATAAGAAGTTTTCCACTTATGAAGAAGCTGAAAATTTTGTTTATAATATAGAGAGAAACGTAGAAGAAAAAGATATGTCTTCTATAAAAGAAAATGAGGCAATAGCCTATGTAGATGGAAGTTTTGATGCCACAAATAAGATTTATTCTTATGGTGTTATTTTATTTACAACAGAAGGTAAATTTACTTATTCTCAAAAAGAAGATGATAAAAATTTGGTGGATATGAGAAATGTAGCAGGAGAGATACGTGGGGCTATGGTGGCTATGAAAGAGGCTATCAATATGAACAAGGATGTACTATATTTACATTATGACTATATGGGGATAGAAAAATGGGCTAAAGGAGAATGGAAAACTAATAAATATGGTACCCAAAAATACAAGGAATATTATGATTCTATAAAAGATATATTAAAGGTTGAATTTATTAAAGTGAAAGCTCATAGTGGGGATAAATATAATGAAGAGGCTGATAAATTAGCGAAGGCTTCTCTAGGTATAGAGACTTAAAACACCCAAGAATAGGTGTTTTAATATCCAAAATTATCATTTAATGAATCGTCGTTTACTACCCAATCCCTTACATGTATTACCCTATACTCATCTTTAGTGTCCCTTATAATTATCTTTTTAATACCTGCATTTATAATTAATCGTTTACACATGGAGCAGGAATTGGCATTTGGTACTAATGCACCAGTTTTTACATCTATTCCAACTAAATAAAGGGTACTATCAATCATATCTCTACGGGCTGCGGATATGATGCAATTAGCTTCAGCATGAACAGATCTACATAACTCATATCTAGTACCTCGAGGTACATTTAATTGTTCTCTTTTGCAAAAACCTAAATCAGAACAGTTTTTTCTTCCCCTAGGTGCTCCTGTATAACCAGTGGAAATTATCTCATCATTTTTAACAATTATAGCACCAAAATTTCTTCTTATACAAGTGCCCCTTTTTGATACTGTTTCAGCAATATCTAAATAATAATTAGTTTTATCTCGTCTTTCCATATTAAAACCTCCTGAAATATATTGATTAGATTTAATTATATTCTGTAGATAAAATATTTCACATATAATATAATATTATTATAGCATTAATATTTAAAAGTAGAGGCGAGCATATGAAATATATTATTAAAGAAAGAATTTTTACCCTTACAGATAAGTTTATAATTGAAGATGAGGAAGGTTATCCTCGCTATGAAGTAGTGGGGAAGCTTTTATCCTTAGGGAATAAATTATGTATATATGATTTGGATGGAGAAGAGCTTGTTTATATAGAGCAAAAGCTTTTAAAATTATTACCAGAATATAATATATATCAAAAAGGTCATTTAGTTGGGAAAGTGAAAAAGGAATTTGCTTTTTTCAAACCTAGTTTTGTAATAGAAAGTTCCTATGGTAATTTTACATTTCAAGGAGATATACTCCATCATGATTTTGATATATTAAAAGATGGAAGATCTGTAGCTTGGATAAACAAAAGGTGGCTATCCTTTTCTGATACTTACTCTGTGGAGATATCTGATTTAGTAGACCAGGCTTTCATATTGGCAATTGTGATAGTATTAGATCAAATATTTTATGATGGAAATAACAATAACTAAAAATAAAATTATGTTAATGAACATCTGCCCAAGGTAGATGTTTGTTGATTTAAACAGGAGGAGATTAGATGTATAAAGAGTTTAAAGAATTTGCGATAAAGGGAAATGTTATAGATTTAGCAATTGGTGTCATTATAAGTGGCGCTTTTGGGAAAATAGTATCTTCATTGGTAAATGATATTATAATGCCAATAATAGGTGGCCTTATTGGTAAAGTAGATTTTACCAACTTTTTTATTAGTCTAGATGGGAATAAATATGCTACATTGCAACAAGCTAAAGATGCAGGTGCTGCTACATTGAATTATGGGGTATTTTTAAATACAGTTATAGAATTTTTGATCATATCCTTTTCATTGTTTTTAGTAGTTAGACAAATTAATAAGCTTAAAAAACTAGAGGAGCCAGCTCCTGTAACTACAAAAAAATGCGGATACTGTTTTTCTGAAATACCTATAGAGGCTATAAGATGCCCTTATTGTACATCAGAATTGGAAAAGGCGAGAATTTAAAGTTAGGAAACAGGCGGTAATATCATATAATTTATACACTCTAGGAAATATAAAACAAGAAAGAGGTGAGCGGGATGTATGGATTAGTATTAGAAGGTGGAGGTGCAAAAGGTGCCTATCATATTGGGGCATATAAGGCAATTTTAGAAGAAGGAATTGAAATAGGAGGAGTAGCAGGAACATCTGTAGGTGCTCTAAATGGGGCTATGTTAGTCCAAGGGGATTATGAGAAAGCTTACGAAATGTGGTATAATATATCTTATTCTAAGGTGATAAATATATGTGATGAAGAAATAGAAAGGTTAAAAGAAGGTAGATTTTCAAAGGAAGAACTCATTTTATTAGCAGAAAAAATTAAAGGATTTTTATCTGAAAGAGGATTAGATATAACTCCTTTAAAAAATTTATTAATGGAATCAATAGATGAAGATAAAATTAGAAATTCTGGCAAGGATTTTGGCATAGTAACTGTATCTTTATCGGATTTAAAACCTCTAGAAATTTACATAGAAGATATTCCACAGGGGAAATTGATAGAATATTTAATGGCGAGTGCTTATCTTCCTGTATTTAAGAGAGAAAAAATTATTGATGGTAAAATATATATAGACGGTGCATTGTATAATAATTTGCCAGCAAATCTTTTAGTAGATAAGGGGTATAAGAATTTAATTATTGTTAGAACCAATGGACTAGGGAATATAAAAAAAGTACCATTAGATAGTTTAAATACTATAACCATTGCTCCTAAGGAAGATTTATGCAAGCTTTTAGACTTTGATTGTGATACTGCTAGGAAAAATTTAAAACTAGGTTATTATGATGGATTAAAAGCATTAAGAGGATTAAAAGGAGACAGTTATTATATAGAAGGGACAAAAAGAGAAGATTATTTTGTGGATTATCTTTGGAATTTAGATGAAGATAAGGTTTTAAAAATAGCGGAAATATTTAGGATAGATAAGGATATTCCTTATAGAAGAGCGTTATTTGAATTTATTATTCCTAAAATATCCAGTATATTGGGGAAGGATAAAAAAGCAACTTATGAAGATATTTATTATGGTTTACTTGAAAAATTAGCTGAAATATATGAAATAGATAAGTTTAATATATATACTGACGAGGAGTTATTGAATTTAATCAAGAAAAAATTATCAAAAGAAGAGCACTTTAAAGGGAATGGTATAGAAAAAATAATAGAAAGGGTAAATCTATTACCTTTATTTAACAAAGATGAGATTATTAAGGGAATAGGTAAAGTTTTATTTGATTCCCTTTAAAAATAATTGAAAAAAGTAGTTGCTATTTTTTTCAATTAGGGTTATAATGTATAAGAACCTTAATTCATCAGTAAGGCAATTTGTTCAAAGTTTTATGTAGTAATTAAAAATGGTAAAAGAAATAAGATTTAGTATAGATTTCACAATCTCCAAATCTTTATTTCTTACAAAGCATTCTGAGAATTAAAGGAAATAAAAATTTGGAGGTATTTAAAATGACAAATGGTACAGTAAAATGGTTTAACTCTGAAAAAGGATTTGGATTCATTAAAACAGAAGAAGGTACAGATGTTTTTGTACACTTTTCTCAAATCAACAAAGAAGGATTCAAAACTTTGGAAGAAGGAGAATCTGTAACTTTTAGTGTGGTTGAAGGTACAAAAGGACCTCAAGCAGAAAATGTTACATCAATAGGATATTAATTTGAATGTAAAACCCTAAGGATTTTAGCCTTAGGGTTTTATTATATGGATAATTTTTTTGGATAGGAAAAATATATAGTATAATTACTAAGATAATGAAAATCATTATCAAAATTCTGTTTAAAAAATATTAATTTGGATATATATAAGTTGATAAGAAAAATGAAAAAACATATACTAGGAGGTAAAATATGGAAAGATTAGTTGGGAAAAAAGCACCTGATTTTACAATGAATGCCTGCAAAGGTGATGGTAGCGGTTTTACTAAGGTTAGCTTAAAGGATTATGAAGGAAAATGGCTTGTAATGTTTTTCTATCCATTGGATTTTACTTTTGTATGTCCAACTGAAATTACAGGATATAGCAAAAGAATAGAAGACTTCAAAAAAGAGGGAGCAGAAGTATTAGCGGTAAGTGTGGATAGTGAACACTCCCATAAAGCATGGATCAATTCAAGCCTTGGAAAAGTGAATTTCCCCATTGCATCGGATATTACTAAGAAAGTATCCAGTGATTATGGAGTTCTTATAGAAGAAGAAGGAGTTGCACTAAGAGGTCTATTTATAATTGATCCTGAGGGAGTTGTGCGTTATTCAGTAATACATGATTTAAACGTAGGAAGATCTGTGGATGAGACCTTAAGGGTACTGAAAGCTCTTAAAACTGGTGGACTATGTCCAGCAGATTGGGAAGAAGGTCAGGATTTATTGGAAGAATAATTAATAAAGCGGTCAGTATTGGCCGCTTTCTTTTATAAAAAACAATAGGGGGATTTTGTATTGGATATGAATTATATTATTCAAAAAGTAAAAAGTAGAGAGCCTAAGCCTATGGATGTAAGGTATAAATATGCAGTACTGGTTCCTATGATACAGGTGGATGATAGATGGGAGTTAATATTTGAGGTTAGATCCCATAGTTTAAAAAGGCAACCTGGTGAGATATCCTTTCCAGGAGGAGAAGTGGAAAAAGGAGAAAGTTATAAACAAGCTGCTATTAGAGAGACTATGGAGGAATTAAATATATATGAGGAAAATATAAATGTGATAGGTGAGTTGGATTATTTAGTTTCTTATTATAATTCCAAAATCCGTTCTTTTTTAGCCACAGTTTCTGGTGTAAATGTGGATAATATACTACCTAATAAAGATGAAGTAGATCATATATTCACAGTTCCGTTGGAATTTTTTATAGATAATGAACCTAATGTTTATTGTTTGGATGTACATATAGCTAAAAGTAGAGATTTCCCCTATAATCTTATACCCCATGGGGAGGATTATAATTGGCAGCAGGGGAAGCATTCGGTATATTTCTATATATATGGTGATTGTATTATATGGGGCTATACGGCAAAAGTTATTAAATATTTCATAGATATAATAAAAAAACACTAAATCTATGTTTTCATGGAACAATCAATATAATTATACTGCTAAAAACAATTAAAAATCTAATGATTAGATTTTTAATTGTTTAGCAGTATTTGCTTTAATAATATATCAAGGATTAATCTGTAAACATCTGAGTCCAATATGTAGTACCATTGATTTCGGCGTAACCTACTCCAATTTTACCAAAACTAGGGTTAAGTATATTTGCTCTGTGTCCTGAAGAATTCATCCAGCCGTTGACTACTGATTTGGCACTAGAATAACCTTTGGCAATATTCTCTCCTGCCACTCTATATTTAATACCAAAGTTTTTCATCATAGTAAAAGGGTCCCCATAAATGGGCGAGCTGTGACTAAAATAGTTATTACTTCCCATATCTTGAGATTTTATTCTAGCAACTTTTGATAACTCACTACTATATATTAAAGGTGTTAATCCTTCTTTTTGTCTTTCTATATTTACAAGTCTAACCACTTCTTTTTCTATCGAAGTACTAGACTCTACTTCGATTTCTGGAATTGGGTTACTTGATTTTATCTCAGAATTACTGTTGTTATTCTTTTCAGAAGTTGTACTGCTTTCTTTACCCTTATCGATATTAATAGGTTGTTCATTTTCTACAGGTGTTTCAGGATTAGAAGGCTTGTCCAAACTATCATCTGTATATTCAGGTGTTAATCTAATAATTATATTGTTATATCTATTTTGTAAATAGTTATTGGAGTAGTTATTATAAGTAATGACATACCCTCTCCTATTATACTGACTATAAGGGCTATAATAGGTGTTGTTCTTATAGTTAATATTTGCAGCTTGACCTACAGATGTTGATAAAAGTATAGTTGTAGCTAACGAAATCAATATTTTTTTACTATTTTTATTCATTTTGTTTCCTCCTTAAAGTTTAAATTCAATCTGACCTCCTTTCTTTTATTTTTTAAAAGTATAACATTAAACCTTCATTAAATAAACACTCAATAGATGGAAGGTTAACATAATATTGGTATTTGTGTTAAAATAGTAGAATAAAAAACAAAGTATAAATATGTTGAAAATTCCTGAACAATAGGCACTTTAAATGAATTGACAACGTTTTATAACTACACTACAATTAAAAGTAAAGATAAATTAATTTATTTACATGCTATTTAAGTCAGAATTCAAAAAAAAGAGTGGTCTTATGTAAAGCTCATAAAAATAGTGGGAATATGAGAAAAATGTGAGGTGTTATATTAAAACTAATGGGGGTTATGTTATGAAAAAGCGATTTATAATTTTAATCATTATAATATTAGTTATATTTTTTATAGTTGTTTACAACCAAAACTTAAAGACCGAGGAATATATATATAACCAGTTACATGATCATTATGCAGTACTAACCCATATTGCTTCAGATATAAGAAAATATAGTAATCCTGATTATTTTAATAAGGACGAACTTTACATAGGAAGTTTGTTAGAGACTGCAATAAATTTTAAACAGACTTTAAACAGCTATGTAAATGCATATAACAAGAGTCAAAAAACAAAAAATGATAATATACGAAGAATTAAGTCTTTGATAGATAATTATTACAATTTATTTGTAGACTCAGTAAGTTTAATTAACCAGGTAGATTATCATACTCTAAATATGATAAAAAATGATCTTGAAAAATGGATTTTATGGATAGAAGAAAATTACATTTCTATTGACAAAGATGGTTATCATGTTTACAAAATGTATACTTATGAAGATATGGTTGAAAGTGGGCTAATAGATGAACTTGACTTATTAGATTTTCAAAGATAAAAAACAATATAATTTATGAGGCTGACTCAAAATGAGTTTACTTAACTATTTTGAGTCAGCCCCTTTATATAATCAATATTATTTTATTTTTATTTGATGATATACTTTTTTACCTTTTTTCAACATTAGTTTGTCATCTTTAAAATCATCAAGGGTAATAACTTTAGAAATATCATCTACTTTTTCATCATCTATAGATATACCACCTTGTTTAATAAGCCTTCGTGCCTCACTATTAGATTGAGTAAGACCTACTTTTGTCAACAAATCTAATATACCAATACCTTCTTTAAATATTTCCTTTTCAAGTTCAGTAAAAGGTATAGAAGCTTCGTCTATTTTATCACCTTCAAATAGAGCTCTAGATGCCTTTTGTGCTTTCTTTGCCTCCTCTTCACCATGGACCATTTTGGTTACCTCATAGGCAAGAACTTCCTTGGCTTTATTAATCTCTGCTCCTTCTAATGAACCTAAACGTTTTACTTCTTCCATAGGAAGGAATGTTAATAGGCTCAAGAATTTTTCTACATCTCGATCGTCTGTATTTCTTAAATATTGATATAATTCATATGGAGGAGTTTTTTCTGGATCTAACCATATGGTACCAGCAGCTGTTTTTCCCATTTTTACTCCTGCAGCAGTGGATAGAAGCTTAAAGGTCATAGCATATACTTTATCCCCTTCAAGTTTTCTTACTAGTTCGTAGCCTCCAAGGATATTGGACCATTGGTCGCTTCCTCCTACCTGAAGCTTACAGTTATAATCCCTGTATAGCTTTAAAAAGTCGTAGGATTGCATAAGCATGTAGCTAAATTCAAAGAAAGTTAAACCTTGTTCCAATCGATTCTTATAGCAATCGAAGGTAAGCATTCTATTTACAGAGAAATGAACACCAACCTCTCTCATAAAATCTAAAAAATTTAAGTCCATTAGCCAATCAGCATTGTTAACTATTATGGCTTTATCATTATCAAAATCAATAAATCTGGATAATTGTTCTTTAAACCTATTAGCATTGTGTTCTATGGTCTCTTTGGTAAGCATCTTTCTCATATCTGTTCTTCCTGAAGGATCTCCTACCATAGTAGTTCCACCGCCTAATAGGGCTATGGGCCTGTGACCAGCTCTTTGCATATGCATCATAACCATTATTTGAATGAAATGTCCCAGAGTTAAGCTATCAGCTGTAGCATCAAATCCTACATAAAAAGTAACAGATTCCTTCCCCAATAGTTCCCTAAGTTCTTCTTCATAGGTTACTTGATCGATATAACCCCTTTCCTTGAGTACATCAAATACATTTGACATCATATCCCTCCTGTTATTTATATTAAATATTTTGTTCAAATACAAATAAAAAAGGGATATCTTCTCTAAAGGACGAGAAGACACCCCGTGGTACCACCTTAATTTGCATATAGCCTCTAATCACTTAACGGGTGATGACCGCAATGGTTTCCCATTGAAACTCAGGATTCGTAATTCACTCAATTATTAGGTTATAGGCTTCTCACCAATGGCCTATTCTCTGTATTTAACCATAAAAGAGTTACTATATCCATCATTGTATTATATTTAATTTACTATGTATGTTAATATATATTATAGGGAATGTCAAGGGAAAAAAAGAGGACTTTTTAGTCCTCTACCTCAATCTCTTTGCTGCTTTCCCATAGGCCATGGATATTACAATAACTTGAAGCGTAAATAGTACCAGGTTTTTCGGCCTTAAACTTAAGGGTTACATAAGGCTCAGTGAAGGTATCAGATTCCCCATGGGCAGCAAAATCATAAGTACCTAATTCTATAGGGAAATTGCTTCCTTCTGGATGAAAATAAACTTTAATCCATGAAATATAGTGTTCTAAAGTATTAGGATGGGGTATTTCTTCACCTATATTTACATTTACTTCGATTAACTCTCCTTTTTTAGCTTTATCAGGTGCATTAATTACAGGAACATGTTTTTCTCCTTTCCAATCTCCACTTTGATAGAAAGATCCTATGTTTTTCATACACATCCTCCTTATACAAATTAACGCTCTGTAAACTTAAATGAAAATTGAGGACTCCAATCCTCTGTGGTACAATGTTTTTGCAAAGAAACAAATACCTCCTAGAAAGGATGAAGTCCTCATGCAAAAAAGTGTACCAGTTAAATGTCCAAAATGCAATAATAAAAATTCTTTTTATCGCTATGGCAAAGATAAA
>JAAYFV010000113.1 GCA_012728075.1 Tissierellia bacterium | reverse complement strand
TGTTTGGAGGATCAATGGAGCAATTTCAACGATTTCATTTAAAAGATGATATGCTGGAGTTTTTAGAGATTAAAGAGGATTTAGAAAGGGAAAGAGAAATTAAGGCTAAAAAAATTTTAAAAGCCTATTGCGATAAATATAAAGTAAAAGATATAAAACAATTATGTAATAATCAGGATGCTATAGATGAGATAGTTATTGATTTATTGCAATTAAGTAAGTTATCCCATAGGAGAGTAGCTGATCTACTAGGTATAAATAGAGGAATTGTTCATAATATTGCTAAAAAAATATGATTAATTGGGAATATATGTACTGCACCAAGAACTGTCCCTGGTGCATACCAAGAACTGTCCCTGGTGCGTCTATATAAAATATTCAATCTTTGCTCCTGGAAAATATTCTTCTGTTTTATTTAGAAAAAATTCCCTTAACTCATTTATTTCTTCTGGACTATAAATATATTTACCATAACCAAATTGTCCATATTTAAATTTCCTATCCTCTTCATTCATAGGAAGTTTGCTATTAGGGAAAACATTAAATACTTGTTTAGGTATAAAATCTATCAAAATTATTCACCTCTTAAATATATAATTCCCCAAGGAAACAATATTACTCCATATAATTCTGTTATTTATTTTAGAAAGCCAAAAGGCAGGCTTTATATATAAAAAGCCTGCCTTTATTCTACAAGTTGAAATATAAGTTTTATTTTATTAACTTACCAAGCATAATTTCAGTATCTCCTGCAGCTTTTTGCATAATTTCACTGATTATGCCCCCAAAGGTTTTAGCAACTAGTCCAGAGTTCATTCTCCCTATATAGGTTTTTCCATCACTTTTCGTATAAAAAGAAACCCTACAAGGCATCATTGGAGATACGATTCTCTCATAATCTAATTTTAAGATTTCTGAAGAATATTTAGAAGAACATAATTCATAGACTTTTATTTCCCTAATATCATGGCAAAGCCTTTTAAAATTTCTTGCATATCATGAATCTTAGATATTTTCCAACCTGCTAAATTTACCTCTTTTTCAAAATTAGATATAGTAGTTTCAAAATCGTACTTGCTCTCATCTTCTAACATCATAAGAGATGGTGCTTTTTTAAAAACAACAATCCCCATTAATATTATTCCTAAAAATAATCCAATTCCTAGATAAATTAAATTACTCATACTTCAATCCTCCATTATTAAAACTATCCATTTACTACTATAATAATAGAAAATCCATAATTTTTCTGTAACTTTGTCACATATATCATATTATAGATTTATTATAGTAATTTTTCCCCTGTCTATTTGGAGGAGACCTTGTTTTTCCAAAGATTTTAAAGATCTACTGGCAACTTCTCTAACACTTCCTATTTCATAAGCCAATTCTTCATGAGTAATATTCAATACATTACTATTTTGCCTTATCATTTCAGCTTTTAAAAAATCTAGAACTCTTTCATTTACACTTTTAAAAGTTACATCTTCAAATTTCATTACTATTTCTTCCATTTTCAACAAAATGTTTGAACAAAGAAATTTTTGAAATTGGGGATTTTGTATTAAATAGTTAGATACAATATAGGAAGGAATTGCTACAATTTCAGAATCGCATTCTACTGTGGCAGTAGCTGAAAAGACAGTTTCGCTAAGTATACAAGAGACATTGACAATACATATTTCTCCTTTACCTATTCGATAAAGGACTACTTCTCTACCTTCCTCAGAAATCTTAGAAACTTTTATAGAGCCGTCTAGTACCATATAAAATATATCACAAAATTTTTCCTCAGCATTCATTAATATATGGCCTTTTTGGAAGTTATAATAGTTAGCATTTTCAATAATAATATTTTTATCTCTTTCATTAAGATAGTCGAGAAAATGAAAAGTATTTTTTAATTTGTTAAAGATTTTTAAATTAATCATAAAAATTTACTCCAATATAAGTTGAAAAAATGCACTAGATTTTATCCTAGTGCACTTTCTTTCTCTTATTTTCTATATATATTATATCATAAATTTTTCCAAAATTAAAGACTTATAATTCCCTAGTATCTATATTAGAATATAGTCATTATCTTATTTTGAGCTTTTGAAAGGGGAGTGTGATATGGGAAATTATGAAGACCAATTAAAAGAATAAATGGAGTATTTTAATGGCACCATGTATGAAATCCAATTACAATTATCTGAAAAGCTTATTGAATCTGGGGCCAGTAAAGAGGATATAATTTCTTTTAGAAAAGAAATATGGGAGGATATAGGGCATTCAGCAGGAGATAAAGACAAATTAGGGGAATTAGCTCAGTATTTACAAAATTTAAATATGAAAACTTCATCATATTTTTCAGAAGTGGAGGAAATAGAGAAACTTAAAAGACTACAGGATTCTGCCTATTTTGCCCGAATAGATTTTAAGGAATATGGATATGATGAGGTAGAAAAAATATATATTGGCAAATATACTTTAATTAATGAGGAACATGAAATTCTTGTCTATGATTGGCGTTCTCCCATTGCAAGTGTTTTTTATCGTTTTGAATTGGGAGATGTGCACTATGAAGCACCAGTAGGCAAAATATTTGGAAAGACTTTACTTAAACGTCAGTATGAAATCAAGAAAGGGAAATTTGAGTACTTTTTTGATGCCAATATTCAAATAGTAGATGAATTTTTAAGAAAACTATTATCCCAAAATGCCTCTGCAAAAATGACCAATATAGTAGAAACTATTCAAAGGGATCAGGATTTGATTATTCGAGATGAAAAAAATGAGCTTTTAATGGTACAGGGAGTAGCTGGTAGTGGAAAAACTTCCGTAGCATTACATCGTATTGCTTATTTAATGTATCAAGAAGGAGTATCTAATTTATCTCATGATAATATTGTGATTATTTCTCCAAATCCCTTATTTGGAAAATACATTTCCAATGTTTTACCTGAACTGGGAGAGGAGAATGTGGCTGCCCTAGGTTTTGAAGATATTTACTATAATAATCAGTATTTATTCCATAGACAATCCCTTAAAAATAAATTTTTGCAAAGAAGTAAATACATTTCTACCTATGCAGGTTTAACGCAAATTGAAAATATGATTTTAGGAAAAATTAGGGAGGAAAAGAATAGTAGAATAAAAAATCTGGAAAAATTCATATCTAAATATCCAGAGCATATGTTTGAAATTAAGGAATATGCAAGGACGCTTTCCATTAAAGAAAATGCTAAATTAGTTTATCAAATTCATAGTTTCACCACAATAGATTATTTTAAACTTTATTATGAAATGTTTTCTAATAAAAACTTATTTTATACTTTAGCTCAAGGTTTAAAACTTCCAGAAAATATTGAAGAAATTAGATGCTACACAGTTGAAAATTTACAAAGAGAAAAATTAAAATATGAAGATGCTTTAGCATTAACTTTTCTAAAAATAAAAATAGGAGATAATAATATTTCTAAGGATATTAAACAGGTGGTAATTGATGAAGCTCAGGACTATTACCCAATCCATTTTAAAATATTAAATTTACTTTTTCCTAGAGCTAAATACACTATTTTAGCTGATATAAATCAAACCATAGAAAAACAGACCACATTAAGTTTTTATGAAGAAATATAAAAAATCTTCCGTAAAAAACATCAACATTATTAACTATGTCTAAATCTTTCCGTTCTACTAATGAAATTATAGAATTTAGTTCAAAATTTATAGATGAATCTGTAAAAATTGAATCTTTTAGTCGTAGTGGAACTCCACCTGAAATTGTATATAAAGACAACAGCGGTGATTTAGATGAAAAGCTTATAGAAATTATAGAGGATTATAGAGAAGAAGGGTATCAATCTATTGCAGTTTTATGTCAAAGTTTAAAAGAAGCAAAAGAATTGTATGGAAGAATAAGGGATAATATAGATATTCAAATAATAGATGATACTCATGAAGATATAATAGGAACTTTCATTATTCCAGTTTACATGGCAAAGGGGTTGAAGTTTGATGGAGTGATTGTTTATAATGTAGACAAAAGTCTTTTTTACATTGCGTCTACTAGGGCATTGCATAGATTGACACTAATGCACCAAGGACTGTCCCCATTGCACTATATGGCATGTATTTGTCCTTGGGGGAACTGTATTACATTTAGCATAATGTACCAATTAGTAAAAATGGAGTGATATAATGAGTGATTATCAGCTAAAGAAATATTTAATGAATAATCACAATAAAATAATCATGGGAGAAGAGGATATTCAAAGTTTATCCATTATAGATGAGGACTTAAGAGATAAGGAAATATTTTTAACTGGAGAAAATCATGGAGTTAAGGCTAATGTAGAGCTTAGGATGAAATTTTTAAAGTATTTTAAAGAAAAGATAGATTTTAAATATTATCTTTGTGAACTTCCTTATAGTACTGCTTATTTTATTAATATGTATTTAGAAACAGGAAATGAGGATATACTAAAAGAGGTTTACACTGCTTTAAAAGGAACTGATGCTTGGAATAAAGATGATTATTTTCATTGGAAAGAAGTTTACAAATATAATGAAACTTTGTCTAAAGATAGAAAAATTACTATTGTTGGTATAGATATTGAACATCAGCCTATAAATGCACTAAAATTTATGGAATATTGTTTACCAGAAAAAAACACACATAAAAAAATCGGAGAAATTCACAATAGGATAATCAATAATATAGATGAAATTAAACTAAAGGATAAGTTTGTTAATTCAAAAAAATTTAAGATATTTTTTCACAAATTAGCTAAGGATTTAAAAGATAGGGAAATTTTCTATAGATCAATCTTAAAAGAAAACTACTTTGGGTTTAAATTTGTGAATCAAAATTTGTTAAATATGTATGAAGTATATGAAGGGAATAATTTTAATGGTATAAGAGACAATAAAATGTATCAAAATTTTGTTGAATTCCATAAGAAATTACCCAAAGGCAAATATTATGGACAATTAGGACTTTCTCATATATTTCAAAAATCCTTCCCCTATGTTAATTGGCTAGGAGCAGCTTTAAATAAAAACACCATTTTTAAAGGAAAAGTATTATCCATAGCTTATGTATATAAAAATTGCAAATATTTATATCCAACTACTTGGAAAAATTATATAAGTTCCATTAACACTTTAGATTCATCAATGGGGGTTTTTGAAGATTTTATCAATAATGAATACACCATTTTTAAACTAAATGGAAAAAATTCTCCTTTCAAAGACAAGTTAATTTGGCCAATAGCCCATAAATTTCCTAAGGATGGGGTTACTACTGATTATTTTCAATATATGATATTAATTAAAGATTCAGATGCAATGGAACCCTTAAATCATAATAATTGGCAGCAATTCCCCTCCAACAGAGGAAGGAGAATTTTCAAGGAAGATTAAGTTAAAGAATTGCTTTTAACTTTTCTAGCAGCAATAACATCTACTCCTAATCCTAAAATATTTTTTATAATTACATCACCTCGTTTAATAGGAGCAGATACTTCAGTATTGTTAAGTATAAACATAATTTCATCTACTTTATCCTTAGGCACAACCCCTGTGGTTTTAACAGGTAGTCTTTTCATATTACCATTTTTAAGCATAACCCTACCAGTTAATATTCTAGATGGTTCTATCATTTCCTTTATATCAAATTCAAAGCCCCTATTACAGCTATTTCCTTCTAGAGTATAGACATGAGGACTAGAGTGATTTTTACTAATAACAAGTTCACAGCCAATGGGACAAACTTTACATTTCATTATATTTTTATCTATATATCATTCTCCTCCACAATATTTATTATATGATTATATCATATTCTTATGTATCAATTAGGGTTCTTTTATTGGAACTGTACATTGGGAACAAAAGTATTTCATATTGGCTTTATAGGTGAAAACTGTTGACTTAGAGGAAATTATGTATTACCTTATTTATAAGACATTAATGTAATTAAAACAATAGAAAATGGTGATTCTATGAAAATTGATTTTTATAATATAGGAGAAATAGATGATAGAAATTTAAAATTTGCAGTAATTGTTTCTAAATTTCAAGACAAATGGGTATTTGTTAGGCACAGAGATAGAGATACATGGGAAATACCTGGAGGGCATAGAGAAAATGGAGAAAATATTGATGAAACTGCAAAAAGAGAATTATTTGAGGAGACAGGAGCTGAGGATTTTCAAATAGAACCAGTATGTGATTACTCTGTAACTAGGGATAGTATTACTACATATGGAAGACTATTTTTTAGTGAAATAAAAGAATTGGACACGCTTCCAGACTTTGAAATAAAGGAGATTAAATTTTTTCATAAGCTTCCAGACAATTTGACATATGCTGAAATTCAGCCTTATTTATTTGAAAAGGTAAAATCAATAAAGCCATAGAACAGTGATAAAACAATATAATTGAAAAATAAAGAATGGTTTCTTTTACAATTTTGTAAGGAGGAATTAAATTGGATATAGATAAAACATGCCCAATATGTGGTCAGGATAATAATTGCCAAAGTCATGAAAAAGAATGCTGGTGTTTTCATATGGAGATTCCAAAAGGTTTATTAGATTTAGTTCCAGAAGAGAAAAAAGGAAAAGCTTGTATTTGCAAATCTTGTATAGAAAAGTATAAGGGGGAAAAGTAGATGAAAATGTTTTTAAGCGATAACAATTCAGGAGTCCATCCTAAAATATTAGAAGCCATATATAATTGTAACAATGGTCATGAACCTTCCTATGGAAATGATAAATATTCAGAAAAAGCTATGGAACTATTTCAAAAATTATTTGAGAAAGATGTAGATGTATATTTCGTTACTTCAGGAACTGCTGCAAATATCATTGGACTAACTGGACTATTACAGCCCTTTGAAGGAGTAGTTTGCGCCGATACTGCCCATATTAATACAGATGAATGTGGTGCCTTAGAAAGATTTGGAGGAAACAAAATACTATATGTACCAAATAGAAATGGTAAGATATATCCAGAAGACATTGAAGATTTTTTAAGTTCCATAGGTGACGAGCATCAAGTACAGCCAAAAGTCATATCCATATCCCAAATTACCGAGTTGGGAACAGTCTATTCTGTTGAAGAAATAAAGGAGTTGGCAGACTTTGCCCATGCCAATGATATGTTTTTACATGTAGATGGTGCTAGGATATCCAATGGAGTGGTAGCCCTTGACTCTAGCTTCAAAGAGATGATAACGGATACAGGTGTGGATTTGTTATCCTTTGGCGGTACTAAAAATGGTATGATGATGGGAGAAGCTATAGTTTCTTTTAATAAAAAAATATCTAAAAATTTCAAATATATTAGAAAACAAGGGATGCAATTAATTTCTAAAATGAGATTTATATCAGCCCAATTTATACCTTATTTGGAGGAAGGAATTTGGAAGGAAAATGCTATTAATTCCAACAATATAGCAAGGTTTATAAAAGAGGAATTGGAGAAGTTTTCCCAAGTGGAGATTATCAATGAATCCTTAGGCAATATATTGTTCGTTAAAATCCCAAGGAGTTGGAATGAACCCTTGCAGAGGAAATATCCTTTGTATGTAACTAATGAAAGGGAAAACATAATAAGAATAGTAACTTCTTTTGATACTACTGAGGAAGATATAAGGAATTTTATTGATTATATTGGAGGAATTATATAAAGCAAAATATTATTTTATAGAATAATAAGTAAATAATAATTATCAAATTTATAATAGTATTTTAAAGGAGGGTTTAAGATGAAAGCATTATTGATAATCGATATGTTAGAAGATTTTATTGATAAGGAAGGGAAACTTACCACTGGACCAGCAGGGGAAAAAATTGTGGAATTTATCCAAGAGAAAACCGATGAATTTAGAAAAAAAGGTTATCCTATTATATATATATGCGATAATCATGAAGAGGACGATAAAGAATTTGATATGTTTCCACCTCATTGTATAGCAGGTACAGAAGGTAGCCAGATTATCCAACAACTTCAGGTGAAAGATGGGGACAAGATTATTAAAAAAAGGAGATATAGTGCCTTTTATGGTACGGATTTAGATCTATACTTAAGAGAAAAAGGAGTAGATGAAATTTATCTAGTAGGGGTATGTACAAATATATGTGTATTATATACTGCAGCTGATGCTAGAAATTTAGCTTATAAAGTAAATGTATTCAAAGAAGGGGTTGCATCTTTTGATGAAGAAGCTCATGAATTCGCACTAAAGGAAATGGAAAGCACCTTAGGATGTAATATAGTATAAAATCAAGCCTACCCTATTAGATGAAAAATTGTTATTTTATTAAAAATACTAGCAATGTCATTCTGAGCCAAAGATGAAAATTTGGTTTAGAATGACTTTTTTTAAAAAACCCTTATAATAACTACGAAAATATGATAATCTATAATAGTGCATCAAATATTATAAAAGGCAATAGGATTATTAGGAAAATGCTTGAGAAGACATTGATGTGGTAGATTAGGTTAAAATAGTTGAATGTAAACTAATGAATGGAGGAATAAAATGGAAATTACAAGGGCTTATGGTATTATTGGTATATTTTCAGTTATTTTAGGTTTAGCAAAGGAGATAATCACGATAGTTTTACTAGTTAAGGGAATACAGGTAGCTAATATATATATTAATAAGAATAGGGATGAAAAGTTAGAAAACTCATCTCAAGATATGACAGAGAATTTTCAAAAAAATAATCATGTGGAAGAGACAGAGATTGAATCACAAGATATACAAATAAAAGATAATGAAAATGACAAGTATTAAGCTTTATTTACCACTTCGTGCTTAGACACATTTTTCTAAATCTTAAAACAAGGAAAGATATAAAAACGCAATCAGTGAATTACCACCACTTTTAAGAATAGCATTATAGATATGTAACATTACCTTAAAAGATATGGAATAAAAAAGGAAAGGATTCAAGGGATAAGATGGGGAATTAATATTTTAAGGGCTATACCCTGTAGCCTTAGGCTACAGGGTTATAAATTTTGATAAAAATTTTTTAATCTTGCCATTTCATATACTTATCTTCAAGTAAAGAAATTCCCTTATACATAAGAGCAGATATTATAGCTAATATAAACACACTCATCATTACCAAGTCTAATTTAAATACCTGCCCACCGTATACTATTAGAT
>JAAYFV010000017.1 GCA_012728075.1 Tissierellia bacterium | reverse complement strand
GGTCAAGGATATGCTGATGCAGATATTCAACCTCCTCTTTATTTTAAGACTACAGATGAAATGTTAGAAGAATTTAAGTATTTAGGTAAACAAAAAGCAGAGGAGGTAGTTATAAAAAACACTAATTTAATAGCAGAACAAATAGAGGATATAAAACCTATACCAGATGGTACTTATCCACCAATAATAGAAGGAGCAGATGAAGAATTAAAAGATATTACTTATAATAGGGCCAAGGAAATATACGGCGATCCTTTACCAAGTATTGTTAAAGAAAGGTTAGATAAAGAATTAAATTCCATAATTAGCAATGGATATGCTGTAATGTATATTATAGCACAAAAATTGGTATGGAAATCCTTAGAGGATGGATATTTAGTAGGTTCAAGGGGTTCTGTTGGATCATCTTTTGTTGCAACTATGAGTGGCATTACTGAAGTAAACCCTTTAGTTCCTCATTATGTATGCCCTGAATGTAAATATAGCGAATTCATTGAAGATGGTTCCATAGGTTCAGGTATTGATTTGCCAGATAAAACTTGTCCTAAATGTGGTACTTTATTAAATAAAGATGGACATGATATTCCTTTCGAAGTATTTTTAGGATTTGAGGGAGATAAGGAGCCAGATATTGATTTAAATTTTGCAGGGGAGTATCAATCTCAAGCTCATAAATATACAGAAGAATTATTTGGGCATGGCTATGTATTTAGAGCTGGAACTATTGGCACTATAGCGGAGAAAACCGCCTATGGATTTGTAAAAAAATATCATGAACAAAAAGGTATAAATGTTCATCCCGCTGAAATCAATAGATTAGTACAAGGTTGTAGTGGTATAAAACGTACTTCAGGGCAACATCCTGGTGGAGTTATGATTGTTCCCAAATATAAGGATATATATGATTTTACTCCTATTCAATATCCAGCAGACGATAAGGAATCTGGAGTAATAACTACACATTTTGATTATAATTCTATTAGTGGAAGAATACTTAAATTAGATATATTAGGCCATGATGTACCTACAATCATTAGGATGCTAGAGGATATTACTGGAGTTAAACCACAGGATATACCTTTAGATGATGAAAAAACTATGAAATTATTTACTAGTACAGAACCTTTAGGTATAGATTCTAAAGCGATAAATACAGAAGTGGGAACTCTAGGTATACCTGAATTTGGTACTAAATTTGTAAGACAAATGCTTGTAGATACTCAACCGAATACTTTTTCAGAATTAGTTAGGATTAGCGGATTATCCCATGGTACAGATGTTTGGCTAAACAATGCTCAGAATTTAGTTAGAAGTGGCACTGCATCATTAAGTCAAGTTATATCTACAAGGGATGATATTATGCTATATTTAATCTATTCAGGTTTGGACAAAAAGAGATCCTTTAAAATTATGGAAAATGTAAGGAAAGGTAGAGGTTTATCTGAAGAAGACGAAGAATACATGAGGACTTTAAATATTCCAGAATGGTATATAGACTCTTGCAATAAAATAAAATATATGTTTCCTAAAGCCCATGCTGTTGCTTATGTTATGATGTCTTTTAGAATAGCATATTTTAAAGTGCATTATCCTGAGGCATTTTATACCACTTATTTTACAACTAAAGTACAAGATTTCGATGCCCAATTGATTTTAAAAGGCAAAGATGTTGTTGATCGAAGGATAAAAGAACTAGAAAATGCTTATAATGATTTAACGGCTAAGGAAAGGAATCAATTAACAGTTTTAGAAGTTGTTCAAGAGATGTATGCAAGAGGATTAAGCTTTGAAAAGGTTCAATTATATAAATCCCACAGTGAAAAATTTTTAATAGGAGACAATGGAATTATACCGCCTCTTATGGGTCTTGATGGAGTAGGAGAAACGGTGGCTAAAAAGATAGTTGAAGAGCGTAGTATTGCAGAATTTCTATCTGTTGAAGATCTAGTTTCAAGAGCTAAGGTAAATAAACCAGCTTTAGAAGCTTTAAGGGAACACGGTTGTTTATTAAATTTGCCAGAAAGCAATCAAATTAGCCTTTTTAATATTTGATTTTTTAAAACTATATGATATAATAAGATTAATACAACTATAGGTATTTGTTCTCAATAGAGTGGGCCATCCCACTCTTATTTGTTTGATATGTTCATATAAAAGTATATTTTTATATATTACATCAAAAAATAGATATATATTGATGGAGGTGATACTTTGGGTAGAAAAAATGTACTAAAAACTATCAGAGAAAACTGTGAACCTATTGTGGAAGATTTAGGTTACGATTTAGTAGATATAGAGTTTGTTAGAGAAAACGCTGAGCAATTTTTAAGGTTTTATATAGGAAAAAGAGAAGGGGTATCTATCGATGATTGTCAAAAGGTTAGCGAAGCAGTAGGCAATAAATTAGATGAAATAGATCCTATAGAGGGTAGCTATTATTTAGAGGTTTCATCTCCAGGATTAGACAGACCATTAAAAACAGATAAAGATTTAAAAAGAAATATAGGAAAGGAAATAGAAATAAGTCTATATAAAAACATAGATGGTAAGAAAAAATTTACGGGAGAGCTATTAGATTTTTCTGAGATAGATATTACCATAATGGAAGAAAATCAAGAAAAAAGGGCAATCCAAAGAGATGCTATCTCAAATATAAAATTGGTGGTTAAATTTTAAGGGAGGGTTAAGTTAATGAATGTGGAGTTTATTGAAGCCCTTGAAGAGATAGAGCAAGAAAAAGGGATATCGAAAGATGTAATATTAGAAGCTTTAGAATCAGCACTTATTTCTAGTTACAAGAAAAATTTTGGTTCATCGCAAAATGTTGAAGTAGAAATAAATAAACATTCTGGAATAGTAAAAGTATATGCACAAAAGAATGTAGTTGAAGATGTAAAAGATGAGTTATTAGAGATAAGTTTAGAAGAAGCAAAGAATATTGATGATAAATACCAGTTAGGGGATATAGTAAATATAGAAATAACTCCAAAAAATTTTGGAAGAATTGCAGCACAAACTGCTAAACAAGTAGTAATTCAAAGAATTAAGGATGCTGAGAGAGATGTAATATATGATGAATTTATAAATAGAGAAAACGAAATAATAACTGGCATGGTTCAACGAATAAGTAAAAATAATGTATATATTGATTTAGGGAAGACAGAGGGGATTTTACCCCCTACAGAACAAATTAATGGTGAGATATATGAGCAAGGTGATAGATTAAAACTATATATATTAGAAGTCAAAAAAACTACTAAAGGACCACAAATTATCCTCTCAAGATCCCATCCTGGACTGGTTAAAAGATTGTTTGAATTGGAAGTTCCAGAGATACATGAAGGAATTGTAGATATATATGCAATATCTAGAGAAGCAGGATCCCGTACTAAGATTGCCGTTTTTTCAAAGGATCCAAATGTAGATCCAGTTGGGGCTTGTGTTGGATTCAAAGGAAGTAGAGTAAAAGCAATTGTAGATGAGTTAAATGGGGAAAAAATAGACATAATTGTATGGAGCAAAAATATTGAAGAATTTATAGCAAATAGTTTAAGCCCATCTAAGGTAATAAAAGTTGAAGTAAACGAACAAGAAAAATCTGCATTGGTAGTAGTACCTGATTATCAATTATCACTAGCTATTGGTAAAGAAGGACAAAATGCTAGGTTAGCTGCAAAGCTTACTAATTGGAAGATAGACATAAAAAGTAAGAGTCAATATGAAGAAGGCATTATTTCAGAATAAATAGTGAGGTGATAATTTGAAAAAAAGAAAGATTCCCTTAAGAAAGTGTGTGGCTTGCAATGAAAATAAACCAAAAAATGAACTCATTAGAATAGTTAAAGATAAGGAAGGGAATATAGAAGTAGATTTAACGGGAAAGATGAATGGTAGGGGAGCATATATTTGTCCAGATGATGAATGTTTTATTAAAGCTAAACAAAGCAAAATACTTGAAAAAACATTAAAAACCCATATATCAGATGAAATATATGAAAACATAAAAAAAACAATAACTGATTCTACAGAATATTGATATCAATCATCACCTGTAAAAATATTGGGGGTGTATAGTTTGACAAAAATTAGGGTATATGAATTAGCGAAGGAAGTTGGAATTACTAGTAAAGAACTAATAGATATAATGGAAGACATGGGATTAGAAGTTAGCAGCCATATGGCTACTATTGAAAATGAGGAAGCTGAAACTATTAAAGAACTAATTTTAGGAAAAGATAATAAAGATAGTGATACGGAGGAAATTATTCAAAAAGATATGAATCAGTCTGAAAGTAATATAAAACAAAAGAAGCTTATAAAAATAGAAGATACAATCATAGTTAAGGATCTAGCAGATAAAATGAATGTTACACCAGCAGAATTAATCACAAAATTGATTGATCTAGGTATAATGGCCAATCAAAATCAATCTATAGATTTTGATACTGCAAATATTATAGGAGAAGAACTAGGTTTTGATGTTGTAAAATCTGAACCTCCTGAAATAGAGGACGAATTTGATTTAGATTATGAAGATGATCCAAAGGATTTAAAGCCAAGACCTCCTGTAGTTACAGTAATGGGTCATGTTGATCATGGTAAGACCTCTTTATTGGATGCAATTAGAAAAACTCATGTTACAAAACAAGAAGCAGGGGGCATAACTCAGCATATTGGAGCCTCAGTTGTCAATGTGAAGGGAGAAAAAATAGTATTTTTAGATACTCCAGGACATGAGGCCTTTACATCTATGAGAGCAAGAGGGACCCAGGTAACAGATATAGCAGTACTTGTTGTAGCTGCTGATGACGGGGTTATGCCACAAACGGTGGAAGCTATAAACCATGCTAAAGCTGCTAATGTCCCTATTATAGTAGCAATAAATAAAATAGACAAACCAGATGCAAATGTTGACAGGATAAGACAAGAATTAGTAGAATATGGACTAGTGGCAGAAGAATGGGGTGGAGATACAGTAAATGTTCCAGTTTCAGCATTAAAGAATGAAGGTATTGATGAGCTATTTGAAATGATATTGCTTGTAGCAGAATTACAGGAGCTCAAAGCTAATCCTAATAGAAAAGCAGTAGGAACAGTTATAGAAGCTCAGTTAGATAAAGGAAGAGGTCCAGTAGCTACAGTATTAGTTCAAAAAGGTACTTTAAGAGTAGGAGATATGGTAGTCTGCGGTAGTACAAGTGGAAGAATAAGAGCTATGTTTGACGATAAAGGTAAAAACGTTAAAAAGGCAGGGCCTTCTATTCCAGTGATGATTTTAGGCTTATCTGAAGTTCCCCTTTCGGGAGACATACTTTATGCAGTTGAAGATGAAAAAACTGCTAGAACTTATGCAGAAAAGAAAAAAGAACTAGATAGGGAAGAACAGTTAAAGGCTACACAAAATGTGTCTTTAGATGATCTATTTGAAAGAATACAATTAGGTGAAATTAAGGAGCTTAATATAATAATAAAAACCGATGTAAGAGGTACTATAGATGCTATTAAACAATCCCTTGAAAAGCTAGAAACTGATGAGGTAAAAGTTAATATCATCCATGGGGGTGTAGGTGGTATAACTGAAAGTGATGTAATGTTAGCTGCAGCTTCTAATGCTATAATTATAGGCTTTAATGTAAGACCAACATTAAATGCTTTGGACATAGCAAAAGAAGAAAAAGTTGATGTTAGAACTTATAGGGTTATATACGATGCAATAGCAGATATTGAAGCAGCCATAAAGGGTATGTTAGAACCAAAATACGAAGAAGAAGTTATAGGGAGAGCTGAGGTTAGAGCTACTTTCAAAGTACCAAATGTAGGGACTGTAGCTGGTATATATGTTCAAGATGGTAAAATTACAAGAAACAGTAAAATACGTCTCCTAAGGGACAATGTTGTAGTATTTGAAGGTAATGTATCATCACTAAAACGATTTAAAGATGATGTTAAAGAAGTATTGAGTGGTTATGAAGGTGGTTTAGGCCTTGAAAACTACAATGATATAAAAGAAGGAGATATATTAGAAGCTTATATATTAAAAGAAGTTGAACAGTAAGGGGTTGATTCCATGGATACTAAAAGGATTAATAGAATATCAGAAGAAGTTAGGAAGACAGTATCAGAATTACTAACAATAGAGATTAAGGATCCACGTATAAGTCCTATGGTTACCGTGACAAAAGTGAAAGTTACTAGAGATTTAAGCTACGCCAACATATACGTATCTGTGTTAGGGGATCAAGAAGCTAAAAATGAAACAATGGAAGGTTTAGAAAGCGCGAAAGGTTTTATTAGAAAAGAAATAGGTAATAGAATTGACTTAAGATATGTACCAGAACCTGTCTTTCATCTAGACGAATCCATAGAACAAGGAATCTATATGTCAAAATTAATAGATAAGGTAAATGAAGAAGATGAAAAAAAAAGGAGAAACTCTGATGGATAAAAGCATTAAAACCTACATGAGTCAAGCTATTGACATAATTAAAAATTCAAAAAAAATATATATTGCTTCCCATATACAACCAGATGGTGATAATATAGGTTCTACATTAGCTTTAGGGATGGCGCTGAAAAAGATGGATAAAGATGTTAGTTTGATAAAGGTGGATCATATTCCAAAAGATTATTTGTTTTTACCAAATATAGAGTTAATTAAGGAATATGATATTACTGAAAATGTAGACACATTTATTGCTTTAGACAGTAGTGATATGGATAGATTAGGTGTGGGAAAACACTTTGCTTTAAAGGCTAATAATATAATAAATATTGACCATCATATTTCCAATACAAACTTTGGGCATATAAATATTGTCTCTCCTACATCTGCCGCTACAGGAGAGCTGGTCTATAAATTGATCAATGAAATTGGCATTGATATGGATAAAGATATTGCAACATGTCTATATACAGCAATTAGCACTGATACTGGAAGTTTTATGTATAGTAATACTACTTATATTACCCATTTGATAGCTTCAAAACTGCTACAAAAGGGAATTGATATAGAAAGGATTAATATAAATCTATATCAAAGTAGAAGCCTTGAAAGAACCAAACTATTTATTAATTGTTTAAATAGTTTGGAATTATTTATGGATAATAAGATAGGTATGGTAGCAGTAACTCAACAGATGTTAAAAGAAAATAATGCAAGTATGGAAGATACTGAAGGGGTAGTATCTTTTATAAGAGATATAGATTCTGTAGAGGTTGCAGTTTTATTAAAAGAAATGAAATATGATGAAATAAAGATCAGCTTAAGAAGTAAGAAAACCGTAGATGTTTCTAAGATATGTACTAAATTTAATGGTGGTGGTCATAAAAAAGCTGCAGGTTGTACTATTTATAACGATATATCAAAGGCAAAGAAGCTTATTCTTGATGAGATAATGATGGCTCTAGGTGATTAATATGAATGGTGTAATCAATCTATTTAAACCAAAGGGATTAACTTCTCATGATGTAGTAAATATCATGAGAAGAATTACAGGGATTAAAAAAATTGGGCATATTGGCACTTTAGATCCAAATGCAGCAGGTGTTTTACCTTTGTGTATTGGGAAAGCAACAAGAATAAGTGAGTACTTAATTGATATGGATAAAGAATATATTGGGGAATTAACCTTAGGATTAGCAACGGATACACTTGATGTAGATGGTAAAGTTATTAACCATTCTTCAAAAACCGTCAATGAGGAAGATATATACTATATTTTTGACAAATTTAGAGGAAAAATATTACAAGAGCCTCCTATGTACTCTGCATTAAAACATCAAGGGAAAAAGTTATATGAATTGGCAAGGGAAGGAAAGTTTATTAAGAGAGCTTATAGAGAAATCTATATTTACGACATAAAAATACTAAAAAATATCAATAATAGAAAGATAATCTTTTACACAAAATGTTCAAGAGGCACATACATAAGAACTTTATGTGATGATATAGGGAAAGCCCTAGGAACTTATGGATATATGTCTTATTTAATGAGAATAGGTGTAGGAGATTTTAAGATTTCAGATAGCTATAGTATTGATTATATAAAGAGTTTAGATAAAAGTTCTATTGGTACACTTATACTACCAATGGATAAAGTTTTAAATCATATGGATAAATTGACTGTTGATGATAAATATTTTAATAAGTTAAAAAATGGTGTCCAAATTCCATTACCTATAAATCTAATAAATAGCTATGAAAGGGATACTTTGTTGAGGATTTATTCTAACAATATATTTATTGGAATTGGAAGAACCATTGAAAAAAACAATGTCTTGTATATAAAAATGGATAAAGTTCTTATATAAGGTGATAAATATGGAAATTATAGATTTAGACATGGGTATAAACAATAATTATAAAACAGCTGTAGCTTTAGGTAATTTTGATGGTATTCATTTAGGACATAAATATTTGATAGAAGATACCATAGAAAAAGCAATCAAAAGGGATTTAAAGTCTGGAGTTTTATTGTTTAAAAATCATACAAAAAATATACTAAGTAAGGATAAAAAAGCTATATCAATTCTTACTTCCAATGAGCAGAAATTAAATATACTTGAAAGCTTAGGTGTAGAAGTGGTATATATTATGAATTTTGACGAAAATGTAATGAAATTATCTGGAGAAGAATTTGTAGATAATATAATAGTAAATCAATTAAATGCAGCTCTAGTTTCTGTGGGATTTGATTATAGATTTGGACATAAAGCTATGGGAAATAGCAGTTACTTAAAGGAATTGGGAGCTAAAAAAGGTTTTGAAACTAATATTATCAAACCTATTTCCATTGGAAATGAAGTAATTAGTAGTACAAGAATTCGTCAATTGGTAATGGAAGGACAAATTAATAAGGCAAACAAATTTTTGGGAAGACATTATACTATAATAGGGCAAGTTGTTCGGGGAAGCAATAGAGGCAAAAAATTAGGGTTTCCTACTGCTAATATTAGTCTTACTCATAACTATACCATACCTAAAACTGGAGTATATGAAACTATTACATTGATAGATAATAAACAGTATTTAAGTTTAACTAATATAGGCTATAATCCTACTTTTAACGAAAAAAAATTGAAAATTGAAAACCATATTTTAGATTTTAATGATTATTTATATGGGAAAACTATTGAAGTAATGTTTATAGATTTTATAAGGGAAGATATTAAATTTGATACTATCGAAGAATTGATTAAACAGATAGAGAAAGATATTTGTTATATAAAAGCACGACAATAATGTTTACAAATTAATATATATATGATAATATAATTCTGGTGGAGTACCTTTAGCTATGTTTATCGTTTCCTCGGCGATTTACTTAGCTATTGGTGAATTTTATAATAGAGGAGGTAAAAAAATGACATTGACTAAAGAGCAAAAAGCTCAAATTATTGAAGAGTATAGATTGCATGAGAATGACACTGGATCACCAGAAGTTCAAATTGCAATCTTAACCTACAGAATTAATTCATTAACAGAGCATCTAAAAACTCATAAAAAAGATCATCATTCAAGGAGAGGTCTTTTTAAAATGATAGGTCAAAGAAGGGGTCTTTTGAATTATCTTCAAAAGAATGATATTGAAAGATATCGTGCATTAATTGAAAAACTTGGTATCAGAGGATAATAAGAGCGGGGACATTCCCGCTCTATTGATTTTTTAGTGTTTTATTATTGTTTATAGGTTATAATAATAGTAATCAACATAAGAAGGAGTGAGAAAATGGAAAAACAATTTAAATATGATTTAGCAGGAAGACCTTTAATCGTAACTATTGGAAAAGTTGCTGAACAAGCAAATGGAGCCTGTTTATTACAGTATGGAGATACTGTAGTATTAGTTACTGCTACTGCATCTAAAGAACCAAGGGAGGGCATAGATTTTTTCCCATTAAGTGTAGATTTTGAGGAAAAACTATACTCAGTAGGCAAAATTCCTGGAGGATTTATCAAGAGAGAAGGAAAGCCCAGTGATAAGGCTATATTAACTTCTAGATTAATTGATAGACCAATTCGTCCTTTGTTTCCTGAAGGATATAGAAATGATGTACAAGTTATTGCAACAGTCCTATCTGTAGACCAGGACTGTACCCCAGACATTGTTGCTATGATTGGTTCTTCTATAGCTTTAACTATATCTGATATACCATTTGATGGTCCCACTGCTTCTGTTGCAGTAGGTTTAATTGATAGAGAATTAGTCATAAACCCTACAGCAGATGAAAGGGATAAATCAGATATGCATCTAATTGTTTCTGGTACTAAAGATGCAATAATGATGGTAGAAGCAGGTGCAAATGAATTACCTGAATCCATAATGTTAGAAGGGATTTTATATGCCCATAAAGAGATTAAAAAACTATGTCAATTTATTGAGTCTATCCAATTGGAAGTTGGTAAAGAAAAACAAGAATATCAAGTTTTTAAACCCAATGAAGAGATAGAAAAAGAGGTTAGAGAATATGCATTAGAAAAACTTGTAGCAGCTATACAAACGGTAGAGAAACAGGAAAGAGAAGAAAATATTGAGAATGTAAAAGAAGAAACCCTAGAAAAATTCATAGAAGTGTATCCAGAAAACGAGAAAGATAGCTGTGATGTATTAGATGAAATAATAAAAGAAGAGGTAAGACGTTTAATACTAGAAGAAGGAATAAGACCAGACAATAGGAAAGTTGACGAAATAAGACCTCTTAGCTGTGAAGTTGGTCTTCTTCCAAGGGCTCATGGTTCTGGATTGTTTAAGAGAGGTCAGACTCAAGTTTTAACTGTTGCTACATTAGGAGCTTCAGGTGATGTTCAAATAATAGATGGAATAAGTGAAGAAGAATCTAAACGATACATGCATCATTATAATTTTCCACCATATTGCGTTGGTGAAACTAGAGTATTGAGAGGTCCTGGTAGAAGAGAAGTAGGTCATGGTGCTTTAGCAGAAAGAGCTTTGGAGCCTGTAATTCCAAGAGAAGATGAATTTCCATATACTATAAGATTAGTATCAGAGGTTTTAAGTTCTAATGGTTCTAGTTCTCAAGCGAGCGTTTGTGGTAGCACATTAGCACTTTTAGATGCTGGAGTACCAATTAAAGCACCAGTTGCTGGAATTGCTATGGGATTGATGAAATCCGAGGAAAAAGTAGTGATATTAACAGATATACAGGGTTTAGAAGATCATCTAGGAGATATGGATTTTAAAGTTGCAGGTACTAGAGAAGGTATTACAGCAATACAAATGGATATAAAAATTTCTGGAATAAATAGAACCATATTAGAAGAAGCTTTATCGAAAGCAAAAGAGGCTAGATTGTTTATATTAGATAAGATGGAAGAAACTATATCTAAACCAAGAGAAGAATTATCACCTTATGCACCAAGGATATTTACAATGCAAGTTCTTCCTGATTAAATAAGGGATATTATAGGCCCTGGCGGTAAAATGATCAACAAGATAATCGATAGAACAGATGTTAAAATCGATATAGAAGATGATGGAAAAGTATTTATAGCAGCTGAGAACATGGAAAGTGGAAAAGAAGCTATAGAAATGATAAACAGAATAACTAAAGATGTAGAAGTAGGAGAAACCTATCTTGGAGAAGTAGTAAGAATTGTACCCTTTGGAGCTTTTGTAGAATTCCCCAATGGCAAAGAAGGTTTAGTCCACATATCAAATATATCTCATGAAAGGATAAATAAAGTTGAAGATGTATTAAAAGTAGGAGATGAAATTTTAGTAAAAGTAGTAGAAATAGATAATCAAGGAAGAATCAACTTATCTAGAAAAGCAACTCTGCCAAAAGAAAATAAAAAAACTGATAATAAAAACAAGAAATAAATGCATGAACCAAGGAAAGGTTCATGTTTTTATTTCTAAAAGTAAATATTTTTAATCCCTTTGAATATATATAATATATAAGCATATTTGGAGGGATATAATGAAAATATTTATTTTAAATAAGAAAAATTTCTATACATATGTGATGATAATTTTTATTATAATATTGATTTTGATATATATATTTTTTTATAATAAAGTGGATGAAACTTTTAATTTGGACATCTATTATAAAGGGAATGTGGATGATAGAATTGTGGCATTTGCCTGTAATGTAGATTGGGGAGATGAATATATACCAACAATGTTAGAGATTTTTAAGGAAAAAAATATTAACATAACTTTCTTTGTTACAGGCAAATGGGCTGCTAAAAATCCAGAATTACTTATAAAAATATATGAGCAAGGACATGAGATTGGTAACCATGGATATAGACACATAGACTATGACAAGTTAAGCTATGAAGAAAACAAAGAAGAAATTATTAAAGCACATAATACCATAAGAGAAATTATAAAATCAAAACCTAAATACTTTGCACCACCATCAGGAGCCTATAATGATAATACTATAAAGGCTGCAAAAGATTTAAATTATGATATAATTATGTGGAGTATTGATACTATTGATTGGCATAAAGATAGTAATAAACAAAAAATAATTGAAAGGGTAACTAATAAAATACATAACTCTGCTATCATATTGATCCATCCTACTGAGGAAACTATAAAAGCCTTACCAGATATAATAAATTTTTTGTACAGTAAAGGTTATAGAATAGGAAAGGTAAGAGACGTAATTGAATAGAAACTGAACACTAAAAACAAATAAAAGAGAATTATATATTGGGATTAGAAAGTCCAACAAGTAAGATGTTTGAAATAGACAAATCAGAATTATTGCTAAACAAAATATTGACACCTAATGATATAATTAATAAGATTAAAATTTGAAAAGATAAATATCAATTTAAAAGAAATATTTTTTACTGAGGTGATATATTATGAAAATAAAAATAGTTAACAAAAGTCCTTTTCCAATTCCCAGTTATAAAACAACTGGTTCTGCAGGTATAGATTTATATGCTAATATTTTAGAACCAGTAAGGTTAAAACCGTTAGATAGGGCTTTGATCCCTACTGGCCTTTATATTTCCATGCCTGAAGGTTATGAGGGGCAGAGTAGATCTAGAAGTGGACTAGCCTTAAAACATGGTATTTGTTTAGCGAATGGAATAGGCACCATAGACAGTGATTATAGAGGAGAAATAGGAGTAATACTAATAAATTTGGGAGAAAAAGAATATACAATCAATAAAGGAGATAGAATTGCTCAAATGGTATTTATAAAATATGAAAAGGTCAAATTTATAGAAGTGGATACTTTAGATAATACTGAAAGAGGAACAGGAGGTTTTGGACATACAGGATATAAATAATAATATTATTATTTATCATATCAGAGCTTATCATAAATGATAACAGCATAATATAAAAACAAAAAACATATCCTTTAATAAAACAAAGGAGATGATATGATGTTATTAGACGAATTAGGCGGAAAAGAAATTGTGAATTTAAATAATGGCGAAAGATTAGGTATTATTGCAGATTGTGATATACTAGTAGATGAAAAAACTGGTAAAATTTTATCTCTATTAATTCCTGAAAGAAAAATACAATTTAAACTATTTACAGAAAATAATTATATTGAAATACCTTGGCATACCATTAAAAAAATCGGAAATGACATGATAATTATTGAATTAGATCACAATTAAAAATTTCACATTATGAAAAATATAACATATTATAAACTATAGATAAAAATCTAGAGGTGATACTTGATGAATATAGTAGTTCAAAAATTTGGAGGAACCTCTGTTTCTTCAGAAAAAAGTAGAAATATAGTAGCTAATAAAATTATAAAAAAATACCAAGAAGGCTACAATGTAGTAGTAGTAGTTTCTGCAATGGGTCGAAATGGAGAACCTTATGCAACTGATACCTTATTAAATATGATCCCTTCAAAATCTGTCTCAAATAGGGAGGTAGATTTACTTATATCTTGTGGGGAAATCATTTCTGCTGTAGTATTAACAAATCATATATGTGAAAAAGGCTATAAAGCTGTAGCCTTAACGGGTTATCAAGCAGGAATATTAACAAATGATAATTTTGGAAATGCAGAAATTATTGATGTAAATCCAAATAATATTATAAAACATTTAGAAAAAGGGAAAATAGTTGTAGTAGCAGGTTTTCAAGGAAGTAATAAATCTGGAGAAATTACTACATTAGGTAGAGGTGGTAGCGATATAACTGCTGTTGCATTGGGTAAAGCTCTCAAATGTAGTCATGTAGAAATATTTACTGACGTTGATGGAATTATGACAGCAGACCCTAATATTGTTCCTGATGCTAAGGTATTAAAAAGAATGTGTTATTCTGAAGTTTATCAATTAGCTGAAGATGGTGCAAAAATTATACATCCAAAAGCAGTAGAAATGGCTCAACAATCAAATATACCATTAGTAATCAAAAATACCTATTCGGATAGTGAAGGTACTTCCATAGAAGAAGTTAATGTAAATTTTATTAATAATAGAAAAGAACTATTTAATGAAAAGATAATTACTGCAATCACCTATAAAAAAGGAAGAGTACAATTTATTATTTCATTAAATGACGATGATTCTAGAATAGACAAGTTAATGGAAGAGATCACTTCTAACAATATAAGTTTGGATTTAATAAATTTCTTAATAGATAAAAAAATATTTACTATAGATAAAAAGGATAAAGATAAATTAGTTTCAATATTAGAAAAAGAAAACTTTAAATATGAAATAGTAGAAAATTGCTGTAAAATTAGTGCTATTGGTTATAAAATGAGAGGAGTCCCTGGAGTAATGGCAAGAATTGTTAAAGCTCTCTCAAAAGAAAATATACAAATCTTGCAAACTTCAGACTCTTATAATACAATCTGGTGTCTAATAAAAGAAGAAGATACAAATAGAGCTCTAGCAGCCCTTCACAATGAATTTAAATTATATGAATAGATTAACCTATCTTTATATATAAAAGTCTAAAACAAATCCGATTCAATCCTATTGAATCGGATTTGTTTTAGACATATAGCATATTATTAATAAAAGAGTTAAAACTAATATAAAATAATATTATAGGTGGAGGGAACAAATTGAATAAAAATGAAAATGATAATAATCCAAAGGATATTACAGAAAGCATCAAACAAATGGGAATACCAAATATCCCTGACTTTCAAAACCCTATTCAATTTTTAACTATTATTGGAGAAATAGAAGGACACAGTTTGTCTCCTTCTGATAAAAAAACAACTAAATATGAACATATAATTCCTTTATTAATAGCAACAGTACAAGATCCAAAAATAAAAGGTATTTTTATCATGTTAAATACAGTAGGAGGCGATGTTGAAGCTGGATTAGCTCTTGCAGAGATGATATACAGTATTGATAAACCAAAAGTATCTCTAGTTTTAGGGGGAGGTCATAGTATTGGTGTCCCATTAGCAACAGCTGCAGACTACTCATTTATTGTACCTACAGCAGCTATGACCATCCATCCTATAAGAACTACTGGTTTAGTAATTGGTGTACCTCAAACCTTTAGATATTTTGAAAAAATGCAACAAAGAATAATAAATTTCATTTTACGAACTTCTAATATTGATAGGAAAAAATTAATTCAACTTATGTATTCAACAGATGAGCTAGCAAATGATATTGGTACAATTCTTATTGGAAAAGAGGCAGTCGATTATGGCCTTATTGATGAAGTTGGAGGCTTTAGTTATGCATTAAAAAAATTAAATAGCCTAATAGATGACAAATATGGATAGTATAAGATTTTAAATTATGCTATAATAACAAGAGCACAATTAATTAAATAAGGGGGGATTGAATTGACTTTAATTCAAGCTATAACATTAGGCATTTTTCAAGGAATTTCTGAATTTTTACCTATTAGTAGTTCAGGACATTTAGTTATATTACAACATTTTTTTGGAATCAAGGAAGGGAATCTCTTTTTTACTGAGATGCTCCATTTCGGAACCCTTATTTCAATAGTAATAGTTTATTTTAATGATATAATAAAGATAATAGTTGAGTTTTTTAAAATGCTAGGAAGTGGAATAAAAAACAAAAAGTTTAAAATTGTTAATGACTATCAAAAACTAGCTCTATTAATCATAATAGGAAGTATACCTACAGCAATTATAGGCTTTTTATTTGAAGATTTTTTTAAGAAATTATATTCCTCTTCAATATTGCCTATAGGAGTGGCCTTTTTAATAACAGGTCTTTTGCTTTGGATAGCTAATAAAAAACCTCATGAAAATAAAAAGGTTAGGAATATGACAATACTAGATTCGTTAACTATTGGAATTTTTCAAGGCATAGCTATTATACCAGGAATTTCACGTTCTGGTTCAACTATTGTAGCAGGTCTTCTTAGAGGATTAGACAGATCTTTAGCAACAGAGTTTTCTTTTTTACTTGCACTTCCAGCAACTTTTGGTGCTGGATTGTTTGGAATAACAGATGTAATTAAAACAGGTAGTACAGCTGTTATTGATGGCCCACTAATAATAGGAATATTATTATCTACTATTGTAGGAGTATTCGCTATTAAGTTTTTAATTAAAATGCTTAAAAAAGATAAATTACACTATTTTTCCTATTACTTATGGATAATTGGATTTATTACTATAATTTCCCATTTAATTGGATAGTAGCACTATGTAAAGATACAATCTTTTAAAGGGTGATATTGTTGAGTAAGAAAAAGATAAAGATAAATAAAGAACACAATCGAGAAATATTAGGGATTACCTTTATTTCATTTGGTATGCTTTCAGTTATTAGCCTATTTAGTGACAAAACAGGAATAATAGGAATGCTCTTAAAAAATATTTATTTTACTCTTATGGGCTTTGGAGGATATGTATTCCCTGTTATTATTATAGCATTAGGTTTATTATTTATGATAAATAAGCTAAATATAGAAAATGATAAAAAATCCCTCTATATGATAATGTTGTTTTTTTGTTTTTTAACCCTTTTGGATATAAAAAATCAAAGTGCTATAACTTTTACTAAAAGTATCACTAAAACATTAGAACTAAGTAAAAAAGGGCTAGGTGGAGGTTTAATTGGTTCATTCTTTGGGTATATCTTTTTTAAACTATTTGGTACTATTGGTAGTTATATAATTATATCCTTTATAATTATTGTTTCAATTTTACAATTTACAGAAATTAAAATTCAAGATTATATTAAAAAAATACATCTTCACAAAAAAACAATGAAAAAAGTAAATAATAAAAATGAAATTAGAGAAAAAACACCTTCAATCAATAATACTAAAAATAAAAATGAAATAGTAATTCATGATTATACTAAAAATACTTATTCTAATACTAATGTAAAAACTACCCAAGAGAAAACTGAAGCTATTATAGTAAACAGTAAGCATAATTTCACCAACTATAAATTACCTTCATTGGATTTATTAGAAGATCATATAAAACAAGAGATAAATAATAAAAAAGAAATAATAAACAATGCAAAAAAAATTGAAAAAACAATGGACAATTTTGGAATTGAATCTAAAATTGTCCAAATAAACAAAGGACCAGCTATAACATGCTACGAACTCCAGCCAGCGCCAGGGGTTAAAGTTAGTAGAATTGTAAATTTGGCAGATGATTTAGCTCTTAATTTGGCTACATCGGATATTAGAATAGAAGCACCTATACCAGGAAAAGCTGCAGTAGGAATAGAAGTACCCAATAAAATCAAAGACAATGTTAGTTTAAAAGAAATACTAGAATCTGAAGAATTTGTCACTTTAAATAGTAATTTACCTTTAACTTTAGGTAAGGATATTTCAGGTAATCCTATAATATCTACAATCGACAAAATGCCACATCTACTAATAGCTGGAGCTACAGGTTCTGGAAAATCCGTATGCATAAACACAATAATACTAAGTATATTATTTAAAGCCCATCCAGACGAGGTTAAACTATTGCTTATAGATCCAAAAGTGGTAGAATTAAGTATATATAATGGAATACCCCATTTATTAATACCTGTTGTGACCCAACCTAAAAAAGCTGCATTTGCACTAAATTGGGCTGTAAATGAAATGGAAAGACGATATAAAATATTTGCTAAAAATAATGTCCGGGATATAACTTCCTACAATAAAAAAGTGAAAAACAAACAAGAAGAAAAATTGTCCAATATTGTTATCATTATTGATGAGTTAGCAGATTTAATGATGGTAGCAGCTCAAGAAATAGAAGACTATATATGTCGATTAGCTCAAATGGCAAGAGCAGCTGGTATTTATTTAATAGTTGCAACCCAAAGACCTTCAGTAGATGTTATAACTGGTACTATAAAAGCCAATATACCTTCTCGAATTTCTTTTGCAGTATCATCACAAGTAGATTCAAGGACCATATTGGATATGGCTGGTGCAGAAAAATTATTGGGAAAAGGGGATATGCTATTCTATCCTTCTAATTACTCTAAACCAATACGTATACAAGGGGCTTATGTTAGCGATAATGAAATTGAGAATGTAGTAAATTTTTTAAGGGAACAAAATGTAGCTGAATATGATAATGATATTTTAGAAAGCATTCAAAAAGATATACAAATAGATAAAATTATTGATGATTCCGATGAATTATTACCAGAGGCTATCAATTTAGTTATTGATGAAGGACAGGCATCAATTTCTCTTTTACAAAGAAAATTAAGAATCGGATATGCTAGAGCCGCAAGGATTATAGATGAGATGGAAGCAAAAGGAATAATTGGAGGATACGAAGGTAGCAAACCAAGAAAAGTTCTAATAGCGAAAGATGATATAGATACTTACTTAAGGAGCGATAAATAATGACTGTAAAAAACATTTCTATAATAACATTAGGTTGTTCAAAAAACGAAATTGATTCAGAATTGATGGCAGGAATATTAAAAGAAAATAACTATACCATTACTACATCACTAGAAAAAGCAGATATAATAGTAGTAAATACTTGTGGATTTATACAGGATGCAAAAGAAGAATCCATAGAAACTATATGGGAGATGACTAAATATAAAAATAATGGTACTTGCAAATACTTGTTACTTGCAGGTTGTTTAGCCGAAAGATATTATAAAGAATTATTGGATGAAATAGAAGAGATAGATGGAATAATAGGTACAGGTAATATTAAGGACATCATAAATGTAATTAATTCCCTTGAAAAAGGACAAAATAAAATAAAAAAGATAAAAAATATAGATGAAAAATATTTAGAAGATGTCAAAAGAATAAGTTTTAAGCCTACTGAGTATGTAAGAATATCAGAAGGTTGTAATAACTACTGTTCCTATTGTATTATTCCTAAAGTACGTGGAAAATATAGAAGTAGGAAGATGGAAGATATTTTAGAGGAAGTTAATTATTTAGTAAATAACGGTGTTAAAGAAATAATACTTATAGCTCAAAATACTACTGATTACGGTATCGATTTATATGGAGAATATAAGTTGGCGGATTTGTTAAACGAATTAAATAAAATAGAAAAACTGCAATGGATTAGGCTTCTTTACTTGTATCCAGATAATTTTACAAAAGAGCTAATATTAGCAATTAAAAATAACAAAAAGGTTGTTAAATATGTAGATATCCCTTTACAACATATTAGTAATCCCATTTTAAAAAAGATGAATAGGCGAACATCAAAAGAAAATATAATAAAATTAATAAATATTCTGAGAAAAGAAATTCCTAATATAATAATCAGGACAACTTTCATAGTAGGATTTCCAGGAGAAGATGAAATACATTTTCAGGAACTATATGACTTTATAAATGATATTAAATTTGATAAACTTGGTGTATTTACTTATTCTAGAGAAGAAGGAACTCCAGCCTATGGGTTTGATTTACAAGTTAATGAAAAGATTAAACAAAATAGAAAAAATAAATTGATGGAATTACAACAAGGTATATCCTATAAACTAAATCAACAAAAGATTGGAAAAATATATTTAGCATTAGTAGAAGAGATACACGAAAAAGGTGTATATATAGGTAGAACCTATATGGATAGCCCAGAAATAGATGGGGTAGTATATATATATTCAGATAAAAAAATAAATATAGGCCAATATATCCATGTAAGAATTACAGATTGTCTAGAATATGATTTGATTGGAGAGATGAATGATGAATTTAGCAAACAAGATAACTATGTTTAGAGTCTTACTAATCCCAGTATTTATGATAATATTGTTTTCTAATTTCAACAACAATAACTATGTAGCTGCATTAATATTTGCAATCGCAGCTGCTACTGATGGGTTAGATGGATATATAGCTAGAAGTAGGAATCAAATAACTACTTTTGGTAAATTTATAGATCCTCTAGCTGATAAGTTGTTAGTTTCAGCAGCTCTTATATCTATGATACAATTGGCTAAAGTACCTGCTTGGATTGTAGTCATAATAATTGCAAGAGAATTTACCATTACAGGATTTAGAATTATTGCTGCATCAGAGGGAATAACTATAGCAGCGTCTTCTTTAGGAAAAATAAAGACAGCTACTCAGTTAATAGCTATAATCTTATTGTTAATAGATAATTTTCCTTTTAGATTAATAGGAATTCCATTAGATAAAATTATGCTTTATATTGCATTATTCTTTACAGTTGTATCTGGAGTGGACTATATATATAAAAACAAACATGTATTAGAATCTGGAGATAAATAATAGGAGTGATTATGATGATTGCAGAGATAATTTCTGTAGGAACTGAAATAATTTTAGGTAGCACTTTAAATACAAATGCTCATTACATAACTAAGAAACTATCCTATATGGGAATAGATGTCTATTTTCATACTACAGTAATAGATGACCCAAAACTATTAGAGGATGCTATAAATATAGGTATGAAACGATCAGATTTGCTTATTTTTACTGGTGGATTAGGACCTACATATGATGATATGACCAAGGAAGTAGTAGCTAAAACTTTAGGTATTAAACTTATATTAAATAATTCTATAGAAGAAAATATAAAAAAATATTTTGAAAAGACAAATAGGCCTATGACATCAAACAATATCAAACAAGCTTATATGCCTGAGGGTAGCATTATATTAAAAAATGAGATTGGAACCGCTCCTGGAATATATATTGAATATAATAGTAAAATTTTTATATTACTTCCTGGACCACCAAAAGAAATGGAATTAATGTTAAATAAATATGCATTGCCTTTAATAAAACAAGATAACATTATCAAGGTAAAAACTATAAATACTATTGGAATAGGCGAATCCGCCTTAGAAGATATGTTAAAAGATTTAATAGGAAATACACAAAACCCTAGTATTGCAACTTATGCAAAAGATGGCAGAGTAGATATAAAAATCATAGTAAAAGGTACTAATGAAGAAAAAGCAAACAAATTACTAGAAAATACTATTGAAAAAATTGATTCAAAAATATCTAAATATATCTATAGCTATGAAGATGAATCTATAGAACAAACTTTGTACAAAAAACTATTAGATAAAAATATGACAATAGCATTTTGTGAATCTTGTACTGGTGGACTCATAGTAAGTAGATTTACTAGAATACCTGGTGTATCTCAGGTATTAGATCGAGGAATAGTTACCTATAGCAATAAAGCTAAAATAGAAGAATTAGGAGTTAAGAAAGAAACCTTAAACAAATATGGAGCTGTTAGTGAACAAGTAGCTATTGAAATGGCAATGGGACTTTTAAATAAAACAGAGGTAGATATAGCCTTATCCACTACGGGTATTGCTGGCCCCTCTGGAGGTAATGAAAAAAAACCCGTTGGACTAGTATATATAGGTATTGCTACTGATAATAATGCATATGCTATAAAATCTATATTTAATGGAGATAGAACCACTATACAAAATAGAACTACAATGAAGGCTTTTGATGAATTAAGAAAGATTATTTAAATATCTAAATGCAAAATTATATTTGACTAATTTTATAAGTTGATATATAATTAATTTAGAACTAACGTTCGTTATTATGAAAGGTGGTGACTCCAGTTTAACTGGGAAAATATGACTGAAAAAAACGAAAAGAAAAAAGCTTTAGATGTTGCTATAAGCCAAATTGAAAAACAGTTTGGAAAAGGTTCCGTTATGAGATTGGGAGATACTAATATTACAAGTATTGATGTAATACCAACTGGTTCTTTGGATCTAGATATAGCTCTAGGTATTGGAGGATTACCTAGAGGAAGGATAATTGAAATATTTGGGCCAGAATCTTCTGGAAAAACTACAGTAGCATTACATGCAATAGCTGAAGCTCAAAAATTAGATGGTATAGCTGCTTTTATAGATGCTGAACATGCATTAGATCCAATTTATGCTAAAAATCTAGGAGTAGATATAGAAAATTTAATAGTATCTCAACCTGATACTGGAGAACAAGGATTAGAAATTGCAGAAGCTTTAGTAAGAAGTGGCGCAGTTGACATAGTAGTAGTAGACTCGGTAGCTGCTCTTGTACCTAAAGCAGAAATTGAGGGAGAAATGGGAGATAGCCATGTAGGGTTACAAGCTCGATTAATGTCCCAAGCTTTGAGGAAATTAGCAGGAGCTATCAACAAATCCAATACTACTGTTGTTTTTATTAATCAGCTACGAGAAAAAGTTGGTGTAATGTTTGGAAATCCAGAAACTACAACAGGTGGGAGAGCTCTAAAATTTTATTCTAGCATCCGATTAGATGTGAGAAGAATAGATTCCATAAAACAAGGCGATAATATTCTTGGTAACCGAACTAGAGTTAGAGTTGTAAAAAACAAGCTTGCTCCACCTTTTAAACAAGCTGAATTTGATATTATGTATGGCACAGGAATATCAAAAGAAGGAAATATATTAGATGCTGGAGTTAGTGCAGATATAATAAATAAATCGGGATCCTGGTATAGCTATGGAGAAAATAGGCTTGGACAAGGTAGAGAAAATGCTAAAGACTTTTTAAAAGAAAACCCTAATATTGCACAGGAAATAGAGAATAAAGTCAAAGAACAGTTTGGATTGAAATCTAAAAATATAGACTTAGATAATAAAGAAGAAAAAACTGAATTAAATCAAGAAAAAACTCAATAAGCCTCCTTTAAAGGAGGTTTATTTATAAGGAGTGGCAATAATTGAGATTACTTTTTTTAACAGACACTCATATAAGAGGGAATACACCCAAAAATAGAAATGACAATTTATTTGAAACTTTAGAAAGAAAATTTATAGAAGTAAATCAAATTATTGAAGAGTATAAAATAGACTTTCTTCTACACGGTGGAGATTTATTTGACAGACCTGATGTTTCTATTTCAATTGTAAATCGTTTTGCCTCCATTATAAATTCTATAAAAATACCTATATATATAATTTCAGGAAACCACGATATCTATGGACATAATCCACAAACTATAAATAGAACTATGCTTGGCTTATTGGATGCCTTAGGTGTAGTCAAAGTGATAAGAGATGAAGAAAAAATATTTTTAGAAAAAAATGGCATAATAGTTCAATTAACTGGTAAGTCTTACACATATAATATTGATGAAATAGATAAATCTGATTATTTAGTAAAAGATGTATCTAAAGATGCAGACTACTCTATCCATATGGTACATGGTATGCTATTAGATAAACCTTTTATTAAAGGTATCCCTTATACACTAATAGAAGATATAGTGGATACAGAAGCTAATATAACCCTATCAGGACATTATCATTCAGGTTTTGGTATTGTAGAAATTAATAATAAGTATTTTGTAAATCCTGGTAGTCTTATAAGGATAACAAATAGTTTAGCAGAAATTGAACGAATGCCTAAAGTTACATTAATTGATTTAAGTGACCATATTCATATTGAATTAATTCAATTAAAATCTGCTAAACCTGGTTCACAGGTGTTAGATAGAAGAGAAATAGAAAATCATATATTTAAATCAGAAAGACTTTTTGAATTTAAACAATCTATAGATACTGCAGTAAATTTTGAGAAATTAGAAATAAATGAAATATTAATGGCAGTATCTAATGCAGAAGGCGTTTCCCAAGAGGTAAAAGAAGAAGCCCTGAAAAGAATAGCTAACTCTCAAATGAAGTGTTTAGGAGATGAGTTTTAATATGAAGTATATAAAAAAAGTTATTTTAGAAAATTTTCAATCTCATAAATATACAGAAATGGAATTTGACTCTAGTTTAAATGTAATTGTTGGTCCATCGGATCAAGGTAAATCTGCTATAATCAGAGCTTTAAAATGGGCTTTATACAATGAGCCTTCTGGCGATTTTTTTATAAGGGAAGGAGAAAGAGAATGCAGTGTAACAATAATTTTTAGTGATAATACTAAAATAAAAAGATATAGAAGTAAAAGCAAAAATTCATATTATTTATATGATCAATATGGAAAGGAAAAAATTTTTGAAGGTTTTGGAACTCAAATTCCTCAGGAAATTGTAGAAGCTACTTCTATAAGAAAAGTCCCCTTAGATAGCGGCCAAACAAGTTCTATCAATATTGGAGAACAATTAGAAGGACCTTTCTTACTTTCAGAAAAAAACTCTACAAGAGCCAATGCAATTGGTAGACTAGTAGGTGTTCATATAGTAGATGATGCTTTAAAAGACACTTTAAAGGATATAAGGAATTTAAATATAAAGAAAAAATCTTATGAGGAAGCTTTAGAAGTTCTTTATGTGAATCTTGAAGATTACGCATATTTAGAGGATTTAATAAATAGAATTAAAGAATTAGATGAGATCAAGCAATCCATATATAATAATAGGCAAAAATTAGAAAAATTGGTTTTTTTGCAAAATGACTTAAATAAATTAAATAATGAAATTAAGTTACTAGAAGATTATTTGATAAAATTAAAAGATATTGATAAAATTAAAGCAATAGGACAAAAGTTATCACAAAAAATAAATAGACATATATATTTGAATAATAATTACAATAAGCTTAATCACATTGAAACCCAAATTAAACATAATTCTAATTTATTAAAACAATTAGAAAATACATCCAAGGTTGAAAACCTATTAGAAAACATCTATATATACAATAATAAAATTGACAAGTTATACAAACTAAGTACAAATTATAAATATACAAATAATTCTATATTAGAAAACAAAAAAATATTAATTAAATTGAAAGAAATTCAGAAGGTACAACAGTGTATAAGCATAATTGAAAAAAAGATTTTAAAAACCGAAAAACTGTTACAATTAAATAATATTTTGAATGATATTAATAAAAATATTTCTATTGGTAATATTTATATAGATAAGCTTGCAGGTATTGAACAGGCTATCCATATAAAGAATTTACTTGAAAATAAATTAAACACTGTAATAATATTAGAAAATTACAATAATATATATAAGGCTATTAGCAAATCAAAGCTTAATATAGAAAAAAAACTAGAAAATATTAAAGTAACATTGAATAAAAATTTAATAAAATATAAGGATGTCTTATCACAAATTGAAATGTGCCCTGTATGTTTTAGCCCTATTGACAAACTCAAAATTGATGAAATAATAGATAATTATAAGTAAGGAGGATAATAAATATGGATTATGAAAAAGAACTCAATATACTAAAAGATAATCTTGAAAAAGCTAAGAATTTAAAATATAAAGCTGAAGCTAGATTAGAGCAATTAAATAATCAACAAGCAGAAATAATTGAAGAACTAAATAGTTTAGGAGTAAATCCAGAAAATTTAGACGAAGAAATCAAAAAATTAACTTTAGAGATAGATGAACTATTCAAAAAAGCTAATACTTTACTACCTAAAGATATTTTAGAAAAGAAGTGATTATATGATTATTGACAATATAAACAACTATGAAGAATTAGAATCCTACTTAATTAATATGAAATCATATATTTCTAAAGAACAAGGGAAAAAAGAAAAAATAATAGAACAAATACAAGAATATGAAAGTTTAGTTCAGGAAATTGAATCCACGATTCAATTGATGGAAAAAGTAAGTATACTCCTACAAAGTACTGCAGAGTTTGCTAGAAACCAAGCAAAACATCAAGTAGAGTCCTTAGTTACTAACTGTCTACAATATATATTTGAAAATAATGTGGAGTTTGAAATAGAAATCGAAGAATTATATGGTAAACCTAATGCAGAGTTTTATGTATCAACTAAAATGGAAGATAATATAATAAAAACCAAACCTGAATTATCAAGAGGTGGTGGTGTTGTAGATATTATTTCTTTAGCTTTACGAATATCTTTTCTAGAAATTTATAAACCAAAGATTGAAGGCCCACTTATTCTAGATGAGCCTGCTAAACATGTAAGTGAAGAATATATTTATAATGTTGCTGATTTCTTAAAAAAAACATCAGAACTATTTCAAAGACAGATTATAATGGTAACCCACAATGATCATCTTTCATCCATTGGTACAAAAGCCTATAGAGTCCATTTAAAAGAATCAATAAGTTCTATAGAAGAAATAACCCCTAACTAATATACTTGACATATCTATTAAAAAGTAATAAAATAAAATCGTACCATGCTATACAAAATTATAGTATGTAGACTCTATAGGCCGAGACTACTCGGTTTATATTTTTATTCAAGATTTGATAATTTGAATATGAAAAAGGAACTTGAAAACTAAATAGAACTGGAGGTGGGTCATTATTGACATTGTAATAACTATTATAGGTATCGTCGTTGGAATTGTAATTGGCTTTTATATAAGAAAAACCATCGGTGAAGGGAAAATTAATAATGCCGAGGAATTAGCTATAAAGATTGTTGAAGATGCTAATCGAGAAGCCGAGACGCATAAAAAAGAGGTTATACTGGAAGCAAAAGAAGAAGCTCACAGAATCAGAATTGAAAATGAAAGGGAGAATAGAGAACGGCGAGCAGAAATACAAAAATTGGAACGCCGTCTAATGCATAAAGAAGAAGCTATCGATAGAAAAAACGAAGCTCTTGAAAGAAAAGAAGAAGCACTTAATAAAAAATTAAAGGAATTGAACGAAAAGGAAATTCTTGTCAATGAACTATATGAGCAACAAGTACAAGAATTAGAAAGACTTTCAGGCTTAACCTCCGAGGAAGCAAAAGAACTATTATTAAATGATATCAAAAAAGAAATTGTTCATGAATCTGCTATAATGATTAAGGAAATGGAAGCTCAAACTAAAGAAGAAGCAGAGAAAAAAGCTCGAGAGATTATTTCGTGTGCAATTCAAAAGTGCGCCGCGGATCACGTTGCAGAGACAACAGTAACAGTGGTAAATCTACCAAATGACGAAATGAAAGGAAGAATAATTGGTAGAGAGGGAAGAAACATAAGAACCCTAGAAACCTTAACAGGTATTGATTTAATAATAGATGATACACCAGAGGCTGTAGTATTATCTGGATTTGATCCTATAAGAAGAGAGATTGCAAGAATAGCTTTAGAAAAATTAATAGTAGATGGAAGAATTCATCCAGCAAGAATTGAGGAAATGGTTGAAAAAGCAAAATTAGAAGTCGATAATATTATTAAAGAAGAAGGGGAGCAAGCAGCTTTTGAAACGGGAATCCATGGTTTACATCCAGAATTGATCAAATTACTCGGCAGATTAAAATACAGAACAAGCTATGGTCAAAACGTTTTAAAACATTCTATTGAAGTATCCCATATTGCAGGAGTCATGGCAGCTGAACTAGGGGCAGATGTTAGAGTAGCTAAACGAGCAGGACTGCTACATGATATAGGAAAAGCAGTAGACCACGAGGTAGAAGGTCCACATGTAGATATTGGTGTTGACTTAGCTAGAAGATATAGAGAATCAAAAGAGGTGCTCCATGCTATAGCAGCTCATCATGGGGATATAGAGCCTCAAAGTGTAGAAGCTGTTTTAGTCCAAGCTGCTGATGCTATTTCTGCTGCAAGACCTGGAGCAAGAAGGGAAACATTAGAAGCTTACATTAAAAGACTTGAAAAATTAGAAGAAATCGCAAATTCTTTTGACGGAATTGAAAAGTCATATGCTATACAAGCGGGACGTGAATTAAGAATAATGGTAAAACCTGATGATGTAACAGACGATGAAATAATACACACTGCACGAGAAATTGCTAAAAGAATAGAGTCAGAGTTAGACTATCCAGGCCAAATAAAAGTAAATGTCATTAGAGAAACAAGGGCCATTGAGTATGCAAAATAATACAGTTTTATTTTAACCTTACATCACATCAATCCTCTAATGCAAAATTGTAGAAAATGCAAATTTTTATAATTTTCTTCAAAAAAAAAGAGGATTTTTGGATTATCTATAGAATAAATAATATATACAAAAATATATTAATGTAAGGGGGATATTTTAATGGATGTATTAAAAGTATCAGCAAAATCAAGTCCAAATTCTGTAGCAGGAGCACTAGCTGGAGTATTGAGAGAGAAAGGTAGTGCAGAAATCCAAGCAATTGGAGCAGGTGCTTTAAATCAAGCAGTTAAAGCAGTAGCTATCGCAAGAGGATTTGTTGCACCTAGCGGAATCGATCTCATTTGTATACCAGCTTTTACCGACATCGAAATCGACGGTGAAGAAAGGACAGCTATGAAGTTAATTGTAGAACCAAGATAATATTAGGGGAAGCAAATAAAAAAACCTGTTTTAAAACAGGTTTTTTTATTTGCTTATAAAATTGATATAAGATATATTTATTGTATATAATATAAGTTGTTTATGATACAATAAATAAAAAGGAGATTACAATTATGATATTTGATTTACATATACATACTAATTATTCTGATGGATTGCTAACCCCTCAACAAGTGATCCATTTAGCTATAGCAAAAAAACTAGATGGCATAGCAATCACAGATCATGACAATGTAGATGGTATAGAATCTGCAGTCCAATATAGCAAAACAAAAAACAAAATACATGTAATTCCTGGAATTGAATTTGGATGTATATTTAAAGATGAAGAAGTTCATATATTAGGCTACTTCATAGATTATAAATCATCAAAATTAAAAGAAATTACGGAAAACCTCAAAATTAATAGAGTAAAAAGAGGTATAGAGATGGTCAGCAAAATTAATAAACTCGGTATGAAAATAGATATAGATGAAGTACAACTCATGGCAAAAGATAACTATATTGGTAGACCTCATATAGCTAGAGCCCTTGTAAAACATGGATATGTTAGCAATATAAAAGAAGCTTTTGAATTATATTTAAATAGAGGAAAGGATGCTTATGTTGAAAGAGATACCTTAAAAATAGATGAAGCTATAAATCTAATCCATACATTAAATGGAATTGCTGTACTAGCTCATCCTGGAATACTAAAAGATCGTAGGATAATAGAGTACTGTATAAATATTGGAATAGATGGTATTGAAGCTATACATTCTAAACATAATTCAAAAGATGTTAAATATCTATTAAATGTTGCTAAACTTCATAAATTAATAATTACAGGTGGCTCAGATTGTCATGGTGAATTAATTTATGGAGAATATCTATTAGGTAAATATTATGTCAATATAGATTATGTACCTGTCATGAAAGGAAGATTATAATGGATTATAAAAACAAAAGGAATAGACAATTTCCATCAAAAATAAGCACAACTTCTTTTGTAAAATTATATATACTACATCTATTAAAAGATAAAAGTTACTATGGAAACGAAATTATAGATGAGATAAGGAGTAGATTGGATAATAAATGGGAACCTAGTCCTGGCATGGTATACCCATTACTTAGAGAGCTTGAAGAAGAGGGATACGTGACAGGCTGGTGGGAAGAACCTGATAAAAGATCTATAAGAAGATATAGGCTTACTGATAAAGGTTATAAACATTATCAAATTATATTATTACAATACAAACCTACTTTTGAAGACTCTCTATATATTGTACAAACAGTATTAAAAGATATATATGGAATAAAATTTTGATAAAAATTTAACTATACTTAACCCTAAAAGAAGGAATTTGAGAATTTATGTAGAAACATATATAGAGTAATATTTTATATAATAAGTTTTTATACAATAAAATGAAATGATATGGAGGTATCTATATGAGTTTAAATTTATCTAAAAAAGGATTAAAAATATCCCCTTCTGTTACTTTAGAGATAACAGCAAAAGCCAAAGCTATGAAAGCACAAGGCATTGATGTTATTGGATTTGGGGCTGGTGAACCTGATTTTAATACTCCAGAAAACATCAGAAAAGAAGGTATAAGAGCCATAGAAGAAGGTTTAACAAGATATACCCCAGCTTCAGGTATTATCGAATTAAAAAAAGCTATTTGCCAAAAACTAAAAAATGAAAATAATCTTAACTACAATACCAATAATATAATTATATCAAGTGGTGCAAAACATTCCATATTTAATGCACTAATGGCAATAATAAATCCAGGAGATGAGGTAATTATCGGTGTACCTTATTGGGTCAGCTATCCTGAATTAGTCAAAATTTCTGGTGGAACACCAGTGTTTGTACAAACAAAAGAAGAAAACGGTTTTAAATTCTCTACATCAGACTTGGAACAAGTATTAAGTGATAAAACAAAAGCTCTTATTTTAAATAGTCCAAGCAACCCCACAGGAGCTATATACGACAAAGAAGAATTAAAAACAATTGCTCGTTGGGCAGTTGAAAATAATATATTTATAATATCAGACGAAATATATGAAAAATTAGTATATGATGGTAAGCATGTTAGTATTGCATCCTTAAATGATGACATAAAAGATTTGACTATTGTAATAAATGGTATGTCAAAAGCATATGCAATGACTGGATGGAGAATAGGCTATGCTGCAGCTCATGAAGAAATAATCAAAATAATGAGCAATATACAAAGCCACACCACATCTAATCCATGCTCTATTTCTCAATATGCAAGTGTGGTAGGTCTAACAGGAGATCAAAGTAGTGTAGAAAAAATGAGAAAAAAGTTTGAAGAAAGACGAAATTATATGACAGATACTATCAACTCAATAGATGGACTCAGCTGTAGAAAACCTAAAGGTGCTTTTTATATTATGGTGAATATCACCCAATTAAAAGGAAAATTTATTGGAGGAGTAGAAATAAACAGTTCCCTAGACTTTGCAAAAGTTTTATTAGACGAGTGTAAAGTAGCGGTTATTCCTGGAATAGGTTTTGGAGATGATGACTACATAAGGTTATCTTATGCAACATCCATGGAAAATATCAAAGAAGGTCTCAAACGTATAAAAGATATTGTAGAAAAGTCTAATAAGTCTAATAAATAGATATAGTATTTAAGTATCCAAATTGGAGCATTAATGTTTTTATATTAAAAAACATATAAATATAAGATCCTTAATAACTTCGATTATATTAGACTAAAGTTAACCTATGCAAGGTTTACATAATATTATTATGTAAACCTTGATTTGTAATTTTAAATTATTTTATGGTTGGTGATAATTAATTATGAAACGTTATATAAGAAATATGGAATCTTTAACAATAGAAGATATGGAAATATTAAATAACAGCAAAGTATGCGTAATTGGATGTGGCGGGTTAGGGGGATATATAATAGAAATGTTAGCTAGAATTGGAGTAGGATATATTACAGCCGTTGATGGAGACACTTTTGATGAAACCAATTTAAATAGACAATTGATTTGCCATACACAAAATATAAACAAAAGCAAAGTTATAGAAACTAAGAAGAGGATGAAGTTAGTTAACCCTCATATAAAAATAAATGCTATTGAAACCATGGTAGTGGAATCTAATGCATGGGATTTGATAAAGGGGCATGATGTAGTGGTAGATGCATTGGATAATATTGAAACTAGATTATTAATTGAAAAAACTGCCTCGAAAGCTAATATACCTATGGTTCATGGAGCCATAGCAGGATTTTATGGTCAAGTATCTACTATATTCCCTGGAGATAATATTCTTAGCTTATTATATTCTAGAAATAATAGGAAAGGGAAGGGGATAGAGGAAAAATTAGGCAACCCTTCTTTTATACCTCCTTTAATAGCTTCAATACAAGTTGCAGAAGTAATAAAATTGCTAACACAAAAAGGAACTTTATTGAGAAACAAAATATTATTTATAGATTTATTAAATGATAATTTTGACTTAGTAGAATTAAACTGTTAAAAAAAACAGCTACATTTAGTATTTTATAGTATTTTAGTTTACATAATAAAATTATGTAAACTAAACATATAAACAATGTAAAACACGGATATGTTAGCAATATAAAAGAAGCTTTTGAATTATATTTAAATAGAGGAAAGGACGCTTATGTTGAAAGAGATACCTTAAAAATAGATGAAGCTATAAATCTAATCCATACATTAAATGGAATTGCTGTACTAGCTCATCCTGGAATACTAGAAGATCGTAGGATAATAGAGTACTGTATAAATATTGGAATAGATGGTATTGAAGCTATACATTCTAAACATAATTCAAAAGATGTTAAATATCTATTAAATGTTGCTAAACTTCATGAATTAATAATTACAGGTGGCTCAGATTGTCATGGTGAATTGATTAATGGAGAATATCTATTAGGTAAATATTATGTCAATTATTATAGCTTTTTAAATTACAGTATTTATAAAATATAAAACAAACAGTATAAATATTTAATTTAATAGTATAAACTTAATATATATTAATAAAATCATATATTATATACAATATATGAATATAATCATTTGCCATTATTTTATAATGATATTTTAAAGTATTAAAATATCAAATTTGACTATTTCTCGAACAAATTTAAGTTTAATAAATATTCAAAGCAACAGTAGGTATTTTAAGGCCTTAGAAGGGCTTGTGTGCAGCTTTCTGTTGCTCATAGGGTTTTGTATGAGATAGCTTGTTAAATCTGTTTATGGCTCAAAATAAAAGCTTTTTTTAAAAATAGTTGACGGATTTTAAATTATAAAATTCAATATAGGAGCTTCATAATCCTCCTGTAAATAAACAGGATCATCGTGTAAACTAAATAGAAGTTTTGTTAAACCAAATAAATTTTAGTCATTTTAAATATACTTAAATTGTATTATATTTAAATAGGATTCTTATGACTTAT
>JAAYFV010000112.1 GCA_012728075.1 Tissierellia bacterium | reverse complement strand
TACTTGAAGTAAAATAGATATTGATTTCTGTTATTTTCCCTTCTGCCCATTTAAAGGTCCCTTCTTCAATTAAACCAAATCCTAATTCTAATTTTTCATAAGTGGGCTTATAAATATCTGAGAGTTTAAAAGTACCATCCCAAATAGTACCATATTCATCTACTAGAAAATAAGTATCTTTATTATCTCCTTCACCAGGGCATATTTCATATTCATATGGCCACAATCTCCAAAATTTTAAATTTTTTAGTTCTTCTATGGTAGTTGCAATTTTTAAATAATCATCTGAGGATATACCTTCTGGTGGTTCAATTTTAGGTCCTATGGAAATTTTAAAATTAGGATAATTGCTGTTTTCAGGGAATTTTATATATCCTGGAAAGTCAATATAAAAATTAACTTCTGGATAAATAAATTCTCCACCACTTTTTTTCCAATCCTTTACCTCAACAGTTTCTTCATATATCCATTGAGATTTTGAATTATTTACATCCTTTGGTTTTGCTATTATATCTTCACCTTTTCCTCTCCAAGAAATAGGTTTTACAGTATATTCCTTTGCATTTAAATTTGCTAAAAAAACTTCCACTTCCATGTTTGAATATGCTATTTTACCATTGTCTAATTGAACTTTTACTCCATCAATGGGAGTATTAGCATCTCTAAAAAAGGTATATACTGTTAATTGTCCTGGCTCTTTAGGTTCCCTTTCCCCTTCCCTTGTAACCATTGTTTCTAATACTGAATACCTTTTTGTCTTCCCAGAATACAAATCCTTAGCTTCTACAATTACATCTATACCTTTAAGAGCATCAGGGACTGGTTCTCCAGTGGTGGATTTTCTGCCTACCCAATATATATTAGTGTATACTCTATACTCTACCCCTTCAATTTCAACTATTTCATGTTCATTCATATATTTATCTTCTTCTATTTCTCCTTTAGGATCATAATCTGGTTTATTTAAGCCTAGTTTTTCATAGTCATAGGACTTTAGCCACTCTATTTGAGAATTAGCTAAATTTAAAGCATTTAATTTTATACTATCCCATTTGGCATATCTTACACTATACATTGACATGGGAAGTATGGATATGGCTATTATACCAAGTAATGTAATGGATAATATAACTTTAATTAAAGTCATACCTTTTTTATTAAATTGATTCATAATAAAGCACCCCTAATAAACATACTACTATACCATAACAATAAATTATCTCCCCAAAATATAGTTACTATAAAAGCAATACATTTAAAAGGTCCAAAGGGAATAGGATCTTTCATTCCTTTTATTTTAAATAATAATAAAAATATAGATATAATTGCACCAAGTACAAAGGATAAAAATATGGTTAAAATAATTCTTTTTACTCCTAATATAAAACCTAATCCCCCTATTAATTTCATATCTCCACCACCAATACCACCTTTAGAAATAATAATAATTAATAAAAATAATCCACTAGATACAATTAGACCTAATAAACTATTTATTAAGTCTAGTTGTATATTGTATAGTATAAATTGTAAAAGTTTATATGTTATACTTGAAATTAAAATCAGTATATTTAAGCCATTAGGTATAATTTGATAATATAAATCAATAAAAAATATAACTATTAATATACTAAATATAATTCCATAAAATATAAAATCTAAATTAAAACCAAAATTATAATAAAGGATTAAATATAATATGCCATTTAAAAATTCAACTATAGGATATTGTAGGGAGATTTTCTCCCCACAATATCTACACTTTCCCCTTTGAATTATAAAGCTAATAATGGGAATTAAATCATACCATTTTAAAGGAGTGCCACAACTAGTACAATGGGATGATGGAAATATAATAGACTCTCCCTTAGGTATTCTGTATATACACACATTTAGAAAAGAACCTATAATAACTCCTAATAAAAATATTATAATATACATACGTAGCCTCCTTTATGGTATGTTTAATTTGACTTAGTCAGATGGTGTTGATGTTCCATTTTCTTTACTTCCTATTTCTTCTATTTTTCCATCTTTAATCTCAGCTTTTTTAGGTGTAACTGTTATTGTACCATCTTCTTTAATCTCAACTGTATAGGTCCCTTGCCCTAATGCACTTGCTACACTCTTTGGTACTGTTGGCCATTCTTGTAGGTGTTTTTCCCAACTATCATATGTTGGCCATGTAGTTGCTCCTCCCCCATCTGCTATATACATAGTTGCTGCTGATTCAAGGGTTCTAACATTGGCATTGTGTGCTGCTACATCAGCTTCTTTTGTCTGTCCAGTTACTTTTGGAACAACTATAAGGGCTAGTACTGCTATTATAGCTATAACCACTATTAATTCAATTAGTGTAAATCCCTTGTTGTCCTCTTTAATCTTCTTTAAAATCCATTGAAACATACATACTCCTCCTTATTTTAAAAATTAATATATTTGACATAGTATATATAATTTAAGCTATTGATTCCCCCTTTCATTATTCTATTAAAAATAGTTTATTTTGATATTAAAAAAGCTGCATAAACATGTGAAATCTTTGGTTTATGCAGCTGAACTGTCATGATTACTAGATAGTAACTTTAGACTCTAGCTTTGCGTCCCTATCTTTCAATAGGTTTGCCCTCAATATTTGTTTTGAATATTTTAACATATATTGGATATTTTGTCCACATAATTTTCAATTAAATGGTATCGTATATATCAAACATTGGCATAGCAATAGATATAACTATAAAACCTATAACTATTCCCATGAATACTATAAGTATTGGCTCTAACATTGTAGTCATCTTTTCCATAGAGTTTTCTACTTCTTCGTCATAAAAATCTGCTGTTTTATATAGTATATCATCTAATGCTCCTGATTCTTCTCCTATACCTATCATAGAATCCACCATAGGAGGAAATATTTCAATATCTCTTATTGTTTTAGACATGGGTACACCTTTTCTAATATCTTCTTTGGCTAATTGAAGTTTATCACCTACTACTTTATTATCTACAACTTTAGATACTACATCTAATGCTTGTAACAATGGTATTCCGCTTGATAACAGCGTAGACAAGGTTCTGGTAAATCTAGAAGTAATTATTTTTATATTCATATTTTTTATTCCTGGAAACATAATTTTTAAATTATCAAAAAATCTTCTACCTTCTTCAGTTTTTCTTAAAATCATAATCCCAAATATAACAATTAAAGCTATGCCTATAAATAAATACCAGTAGTTTTTTAACCAATTACTTATTGTAAGTAATATTCTAGTTGGAGTAGGAAGTGCTGTGCCACTTTCATCAAACATGCTTATAAATGTTGGCATCACTACAACTAACAAAAATATTACCACTGAAATAGCCACTATACTTAAAATTGCAGGATACATAAAAGCATTCTTTATTTTATTTTCAATGTTAAACTCCTTTTCATAATGGATAGCCATCCTTTCCATTATAACATCTAAATTACCACTTACTTCTCCAGCTTCCACCATATTTATTAACAAACTAGGAAATACTTTTTCATGTTTCCCCATAGCCTCTGATAAGCTCATTCCTTTTTGAACATCCTCATAAACTATATCTATGGTTTGTTTAAGAGTTTTGTTTTCCGTTTGCCTTTTTAATATATCTAAAGCTTCAACTACGCCAATTCCTGCATCTAACATAGTATAAAATTGTCTACTAAATATCGCTATATCCTTTTTAGTGACTTTCTTTGCAAATAAACTAGTTCTTATATCTGCTGAAGTTTCTTCCTCAATATTTACTGGAAAATATTTATTGTTTTTTAACATATTTACAACTTCTTCCTCAGATTGAGCTTCATGATAACCTTCTAACACTTGCCCATTTTCCGACACAGCTCTATATCTAAAATTTACCACAAAAACACCTCCCTAGAAAACATATCTTTTTACCATATCTTGATTTACTGCCTGAGAAAGTAATGTATTTTTAGAAATAATTCCTTTTTGGTATAATTCCAATAAAGAATTATCCATAGTTTGCATCCCATGTTTCCTACTCGTTTGAATAATTGTATCTATTTGATGCACCTTTCCTTCTCTTATTAAATTTCTAATAGCTGGAGTAGCAATCATAATTTCAAATGCAGCCACTCTACCAACACCACTGGCTTTAGGCAATAATTGTTGAGAAATAATAGCCTGTAATACTGATGCTAATTGAACTCTTATTTGTTGCTGCTGATGGGGAGGAAATACATCTATTATTCTATCTATGGTTTTAGCTGCACCAATAGTATGTAATGTAGAAAGTACTAAATGGCCTGTTTCCGCTGCTGTAAGGGTAATACTCATAGTTTCTAAATCTCTCATCTCCCCTACTAAAATTACATCAGGGTCTTGCCTAAGGGCTGATCTTAGTGCATTAGCAAAGTTGCTAGAATCTGTACCTATTTCTCTTTGATTTATCATACTATTGTTATGCTTATGTAAATATTCTATAGGATCCTCTAATGTTAATATATGATAATTTTTTTCATTATTTATCAAATCTATAATAGATGCTAGAGTGGTAGATTTGCCACTACCTGTTGGTCCTGTTACTAGTATTAATCCTCTAGGAAGTCTTGCTAAACTTTTTACCACTTGAGGTAATCCAAGTTCCTCCATAGTAGGTATTTTAAAAGGTATAATACGAAGGGCTATTGCATAGCTACCCCTTTGTTTATATATATTTACACGAAAACGACTAATACCTGGTTTAGCGTAAGATATATCAATTTCTCCTTTAGCTTTTAACTCCTTAAATTGTTCTTCATTTAAAATCTCATTAGCCATTTTTTCTACATCTTTTGGAGATAATTTATCGTTATTAAAATATTTTAATACTCCATCTATTCTAAGTACTGGAGGTATGCCTACTGTAATATGGATATCAGATGCATT
>JAAYFV010000016.1 GCA_012728075.1 Tissierellia bacterium | reverse complement strand
GTAAAAGGAAGGTGAAGATTTTATGAAAATTAATATAAATAATTTAGTATCTATTTCAGAAGCTAATCAAAATTTTTCTAAAGTGGCCAGATTGGTAGATGAAAATGGAGCTGCAGTAATTTTAAAAAATAATGTACCTCGTTATGTATTAATAGAATATAGCCAATTAGAGAATGAAGAAACAACAGGCGATGAAGAAGTAGATGAAGTAGCTAAAAGAGTATTATCTAAACATATGAAGGCATTTAAGGAATTAGCCAAATGAAAAGATTAACTAAAACTCAAATATTAAAAATGAATAGCCTTCTTATTCAAGAAACAGGTGGAAGTGATGGAATTAGGGATGAAGGGTTATTAGATTCTGCTTTAAATTTACCATTTCAGAGCTTGGATGGAGAAGATATTTATAAGACTATTCAAGCTAAAGCAGCAAGGTTAGGTTTTTCACTTATTAACAATCATTCCTTTGTTGATGGGAATAAGAGAATAGGGATTTTAGCGATGCTGGTTTCCCTTGAAATAAATGGTATTGAAATTATATGTACAGATGAAGAATTGATTGAGCTTGGATTAGGGGTAGCAGATGGTTCAGTAAGTTATAAAGATTTATTAAATTGGATAATCGACCACAGTTAATAAAAAGCTTGGTGTAATATGAAGACACCAAGCTTTTTATTTTACCATAATTCAAAGAGATATATCTACCACCAAATAAATTTTGCTAGTAGAACTGATACGGTGAACCGTATCATAAGTAGGACGAGCTGGTTTTTTACATGGTTTGATGTTCTGGGCATTGTCATAAACTAGAAATAAATGGTATAATACGTATAAGTATATTATTGCGTAATAGCTATTACAAACATATTTCATTTCATGGGGGGTGTTGTATATGAAAGTTGCATTTGTAGATAGAGATGGAACAATAAATAAAGATTATCAAGATGATGACTGGAGGTATATTAATAAACCTGAATTACTGGATGGTTCGTTAGAAGCATTAAAAGTTATAAGCCAAAAAGGTTATCAAATCATCATTATTACAAATCAATACCTGATAAATGATGGAATCATCACATTATTACAGTACAGAGAATTTACAGAAAAGCTATTGCAGGAACTAAATAATAATGGAATAGACATATTAGATACTTTTTACTGCCCACATTCAAGAAAAGAAAATTGCAATTGTTTTAAGCCTAAAACAGGGCTTGTAGATATGGCTTTAAAAAAGTATCCACATATAGAATTAGACAAGTCATTTATTGTTGGAGATTCTGTCTCTGATGTAGAACTTGGAAATAAGTTTGGTATTATGACATTTGGGATTAATGTAAACTCTAGGCTGTTTGTTTATACCCGAATAGAGTCTCTTTTAGATATTATTAAATATTTATAGAACAATTTAGTTGCATAATTTATATTATATGTAATAGATAATACGATGAAATACTGCATGAGACTAAAATCATAAAAATCTATATATTAATAATAGTTAGTTGCAGAATAGAATTTTAAAATTATGAAAGGTTATCCACAACAAAAGGTGAGAATATTTCATAAAACTATGTAGGTATATAGGTTATACACAAAAAAGAGCATAGCAAAATAAAGGTTTAATAAACCTTTGAAAAAATAATTATTTAATTAAATAATTTAAATTAGTCTATGCAACTAAAGATTTAATTGAAAGAGGATTCTTATGGTTTTCTGTCTTAACCATAAGAATAAAGGCAACTAATTGAGAAATACAAGCAAGTAAAACATCAGTTTTTAAAGATATAGTATTTCTAACTTTAGATGTTTTAATTTGTATAAAAATTTTAATCTGAGAAATAGATCTTTCACAGATAGTTCTAAGTCTATATAATTTTTGCCATTTTAAGCTATCCCGTGGGATAGAGGAATTAAAGCGATAATTGTGGTGTATAGTAAGTTGTTTAATTCGTCCACATTTTGATTGAGTACACGGGTTTTGACAACTTAAAAAATAAGAGGTTTTACCATTGATTTTAGTTTTCTTGGTCTTAGGGCAGATATATTTTATTCTATCAGCCCGTCCTTTTTCAGGAGTAATACCATCATAGACCATAGGTAGGAGAAGAATCATAGAAGTTGACGTTTCTAACAAGGCCAAGAGCATTAGTAGAAACAGAACATTTTAAATAATATCCAAAATGGCCATTAAGATAAGCAAGCTTTGCATCTGGGTTAGAATTAGCGTACTTAGGCATTTGACCTTGAGCATATTTTTCAACGTTAAAGTTTGAGTTAGGATTATACTTTGCGATTCTCTTAGAATAAGCTTTAGCTTTTCTAAGTTCAGACTGATAAAGTTTGGGATTATTCTCAGTGACATAAGCTTCAAATCCAGTAGTATCAGTAATTAAGATAGAAGATAAAAAAGGATTAATTTTTTGAGAAATTTCTTCAGTATAATCGACTAAATTATTAAACAGGTCATTAAGATTATCAAAAAAATTTGATTTAAACCTAGAAAACTGAGATTTATCAGGAACTTTTAAAAAACCACAAAATTTACGTAATTCAGAAGAAATATGTAATAAAGAAATTAAAAGCTCAATAGTAGGGATGGATAGAATATTTTTGATAATAAAAGCACTTAACATAGATTCTAGAGAAAAATCTCTTTTAATACCAAGTTTAGAATAATATTTTTGATAAAAAGAAAATGGAATAAAATCATTAATATTAATGAATTCGTCTAATAAAGAAAGTAAAGTATTTTGATTTTGATTATAAAACTTATCAAAATCAGTAGAAATATTACAGAAGTTTATTTGTTTAGCTGAAATTGGCATAAGTTTCTCCTTTCATTTTTGGTTTTAGTTTTAAATGTCTTGTTAATATATATACCCAAAGATGGGGAAAACTTAGCCATTTCAATAGATTAAATGTAGTATTTATGCGAGTTGTAGAATTCTGCAACGAGCTATAATGAAATTATTAAAAAGAGGGAAGCAGAGATGCTAAAAAAGGATTTTCCTATATTGGAGTTTGATTCTACAACCAAAGCTAAAATTGAACCTTCTGATGCCACTAAAAAGATAGATGTTCCTGAGCATTGCATGATAACTTTTTTTGGAGATGTTATTAGAAAAATGCTTGATGAAGGTAGATTGAAGAAAGTTTCAGAATTCATTACATGTACAGTTAGAATACCCATATATGAGACAGAATTTAATGGAAAATCTATTGGAATTATACAGGGTTATTTAGGAGCAGCTGGTTCAGGGGCACAGCTTGAAGAATTAATTGCCATGGGCTTTAAGAAGTTTATAGTATGTGGAGCTGCCGGTGTATTGCAGAAGGATATTCAAGTAGGACATCTAATTGTTCCATATTCAGCTATTAGGGATGAAGGTCTATCATATCATTATCTAGAGCCGTCTAGGGAAGTTGAATGTAACAAGCAGGCTTTAGATTGTATCATAAACTTTTTAAAGGCTAATAATATACCATATAAAGTATTTGCCATAATATTAATTATATTTTTGCTATATTGCATATGTGTATTTTACTATAGGATTTTCAAACACAAATAATTGTTTTGTTATTACACGTTTTAAATTATGCGAAGTAGGAAATTTATATTTTGGGAGATAATGAAATGCCAATTTTAGATATAGAACAACCAGAATATGTCATTGTAAGTGATGATATTCGGTTACGCAAATTTGATAAAATGCCACGCCCACTTGTAACTTCAGTCATGAGTTAGTGGCAGGGTTTATGGAATCCTAGCTACTTTGTATCTACAGTATCAGAAAATACAGAGGAACAAATTAGAGAGTACTTAAAAAGTCAAAAACAGAAATAAGAAAAGAAGTGAATTTATCTATGAAAACAGTTATTAAAGGTTATAAATATAGAATATATCCAACAGATGAACAAAAAGAATTAATAAATAAAACCTTTGAGGGTAGACAACCTACATAAAATATCTTCACAAATAGTTAAAGAAAACCAATTTATCTTTAGTGAAGATTTAAATATAAAAGGTATGGTTAAAAATCCAAAACTAGCAAAATCAATACAGGATGTATCATGGTACGAATTAATAAGACAATTACAATATAAATCAAAGCGGAATAATAGAGTATATCATAAAGTAGATAGATTTTATGCCAGTAGTCAAATATGCAATAATTGTAACTATAAAAACGAAAAAACAAAAAACTTATCTATAAGAAAATGGACTTGTCCTGAATTTGGAACTTACTATAACAGAGATATAAATGCTAGTATTAATATATTAAACCAAGGATTAAAGGATTTAGAGTTAGCGGTGTAAATATAAAGATATATGGTGGGCTTTATGCACACCCATTAAATAAATAGGGTAGGGACTATCCGAATTTACGCCTGTGAAAAAGCAGAGAACCAAAAGCTATGCTTTTGTGTGAATCGCTTTGTTTCTTTACCTAGATAGTAGGTTACGAGGTCAATGAAACAGGAAATTCTAGTAGTGATGCTAGAAGCCTGTCACTTTAATAATGGGAGGTTCACTATATGTCAAAAATAAGAATAAGAATAAGAAAAGCAAATACTCGAGATGCTGTTTCAATGAGTATTATCCATGCAAATAGTTGGAGAAAAGCATATAAAGGGCTATTACCAGATGAATATTTAAATAAAATTCAGGATACACAATGGATAAACATGATAACAAAAGGTTTGGAAGATAATACTATGAATGCATGGGTTGCTACCATTGAAGACATCATAATAGCTTGTACATGTGTAGGTAATTCAAGATATAAAGGATATGAAGGTCAATTAGAATTAATTTCCATATATGTTTTGCCAGAATATTGGAATTTAGGGGCAGGCTCTTTATTAATAGAGGAGGTTTTGGAATATGCAGTAAATAATAAATATAAAGAAGTAGGGCTTTGGGTTTTAGATGACAATAGCCAGGCCATAAGGTTTTATGAAAAAAAGGGATTTTTCAATAATGGAGATACTATTTCATGTATGATAGGGGAAAACTCCTCAACTGAAAAACGTTATATAAAAAAGCTGGTTTAAAAAAACACTTCAATTGGATAGATATAGTTAATCTTAGAGATTTTATCAAAGAGATATATGATTTATAAAATTAGCAAGCATTATTGATGTTAATAAACAAACCAGTAGGCTTATTATGATGAAAACCTACTGGTTTTTTGGTATATTTTTTACTTGAATTCATTTTTCTTTGATATATCTACCACCAAATAAATTTTGTGAGTAGAACTGATACGGTGAACCGTATCATAAGTAGGACGAGCTATTATACTATATAAACGCAACCTTTCTTGTGTTCATATAGTATTAATATTAAAGGTGCTGATATCTTTGGATTTGAAAGAGAATGTTACAAATATTATCAATCAATATTCTGATATGGTTTATAAATTAGCTTTAGCAAGAACAAAAAAACAAGTCAGATGCAGAAGATGTATTTTAGGAAGTATTTATTAGATATATGAAAAATTATCATAAAATTGTTTCTGATGAACATTGCAAGGCATAGCTCATAAGAACCACAATGGAAGATGAATTTTATCTTGCAGATGGAAGCACAGTTAAATCTGATTTTATGAATATGACTTATGGTAGTCATGGTTTTGTAGGTGCTGATGGATACACTGTTTATATTTGCAATAACAGGTGTAGATGGTTCACCTTTATTTATTGGAATTATCAATAATCCAAATATAGAGTAATATTTTACATTATATGTAATAGATAATATGATATAATAGTGTTACTACATTAATATATAGGGTGATAATTATGGCATTAAAGAAACAATTAGAAGATAAAATCTTTGATATGGAAAAGGTTGCTATAGCTTTTGATATTGAACCTTTTGACATATATTTTTTAGGAGGAGCTGCTTGTATATTAGGGGAATATACTGAAAGGGCAACAAGGGATTTTGATTTTATAGATTTAAATTATCCTTCTAAACTAGGGAAGGTTTTTGTACAATTAAGGGATTTTGATATGTTAGAATATGAAAGTACTATAATATCACCTAAATATAAGGAAAGAGCTATAAAGCTAAACAAATTTAGATATTTAAATGTATATTTATTGTCCCTTGAAGATATAATTGTAAGCAAAATAATCAGGCTAGAACAAAAAGACATAGAGGATATAGATGAACTTATAGATATAGCCGATAAAGAACTAATAAATCAAATTATAGACGAGGTATTGTTGAGAGATGATTTATATGAATCTAAAAAAGACCAATTTATAAAAAGATTACCAAAGTTTAGGGAGAGATACTATGTATAGAATAGTATGTGAAAGCTATGAAAACTATAAAAGTGATTTTTTACCCAATAATACTAATGATTATAGATATAGAATTACTAAACCTTTAGAATTAATACTAGATTTATCCTTATATAAGCAAGAAAAAAACAATAATACTATTAATTATCAGAAGTTAGAGCATTTTATATATTTATTGAAGAAGAATATTCATAAATACCCCAACTTTAAATCATTTTTATGGAGTTTGGAGTCAAGGGGTATTTATGGTAGGGATTATGATGTACTAAGTGAAGAAGAATTTTCTGAATTACAAAAGATTGTAAATATGTTTTTGAAATTATCATATTGGGGATAATCATTGTAAAGTAAATGCGATATTTAGAGTTAATAATAAAATATTATACAGAATAACCGAATAAACCAGTAGGCTTATTGTGATAAAAACCTATTGGTTTTTTTGTATATTTTCTACTTAAATCTATTTTTCTTTGATACATCAACTACCAAATAAATTTTGTGAGTAGAACTGATACGGTGAACCGTATCATAAGTAGGACAAGCTACATGTTGTAGGGGAGACCTTTGGCCTCCTGTGTATGACTATAATAAATTGTTATTTAATGGTATAATGTTAATATATATTAGGTATGTCATATAAGTAGAATTATGTTCAGCAATTTAAATTAGAAAAATCATATTAAGAAAGAAAATGTGCCGAGGAGGCTGCTATGGAGAACGAAATGGAAGTACTATATGGAGACAGTGCCAGTATAATTAATATGCCTGATGAACAGTTTGTAAATTTGTTTTTCATCGATATTTTAGTAGATAGCGAAAAGATTCCACTTGTTTTTGATACAGGTGCTTCAATTACAGCAATTAGCGAATCAGTAGCTAATAGTATTGGAGC
>JAAYFV010000111.1 GCA_012728075.1 Tissierellia bacterium | reverse complement strand
GTGGTTGTGGTAAATCCACCTTGGGTCGAACTCTTTTACAGCTATATGAGCAAACCGATGGGCGTACCATATATTATGGACGAGATATAGAAGAATTTCCTCCTAAATACGTTTCAGATATATTAAAAGATTTAGAATCTAAACGTCATGAGTTAAGGGAAATGGAAAAAGAATTAGAAAAAGCTTACAATACCTATGAATCATTACCTGAAGGGGATGAAAAGTATAATGCTTTAGAGATATATAGAGAACTAGAAAAAAATGCTAGATTATTATATTTAGATTTGGCTCAATTGATTGGTGGATTTATGGTAGCAGATAATTTAGAATCAGTATCCAAGATATTATTAAAACGGTATAATATAGCTGTAGAAGCTCATAAGATTAGAAGAAAGATAGAAGAAGATCAGGTGAAAATAGATGGTATTGTATCTTTACAAGAGGAACAAGGTAAAAGCAAGGAGGATATAGATAAGGCTACAAAAAGTGAAAGGGAAAGAATTGAAAAAAACAAAAAGGAACTGGAAAAACTAGAAAAAGATCTTCAAATAGTGGAAGAAGAAGTAGCAAAAATGTTAGATCAGTATAGAGATCATCCGGATTTTGAAAAACATGAAGCCTATAAGGATAAGGGGATAAATTTAGCTAAATTGACAACGGAAGAGATAAGGCTTCTAAGAAAAGATCTACAGATAATATTCCAAGACCCTTATTCCTCACTAAACCCTAGGCATACTGTAGGACAGATAATATCCGAAGGATTATATGCTCATAAATTGTTTGCAAAAGGTGACAAAAATATACAGGATTATATATTAGCTACGATGAACGAATGTGGTCTTGCTTCCTATTTTGTTCATAGATATCCCCACCAGTTCTCAGGTGGACAAAGGCAGCGTATAGGTATTGCTCGTGCTGTAGCTTTAAGACCTAAATTCATAGTGGCTGATGAGCCTGTATCTGCATTAGACGTATCCATACAGTCTCAGATTATAAATCTACTATTGGATTTAAAGGAAAGTGAAAACTTAACTTATTTGTTTATATCTCATGATTTAAGCGTTATTAAGTATATAAGCGATAGGGTTGGAGTTATGTATCTAGGAAGTATAGTAGAGTTGGCTGAAACAGAAGAGTTATACTCCCATCCTCTACATCCTTATACTGAGGCTTTATTATCAGCAATACCTACTACAGATGTAGATAGTGAATGGGAGATGAAGCCCCTTGAAGGGGATGTACCAAGTCCTGTAAATCCACCTTCAGGATGTAAATTCCATACCCGTTGTAAATATGCTACAGATATATGCAAGAATGTAGTGCCAGAATGGGAAGAGGCACGACCAGGTCATTTTGTAGCTTGTCATCATAAGCTAAATAATCTAGAAGATTAAATAATAGAAAGGCTCTGATTAGTTATGATGTTTCAAAAGAAAATAGATAGAGCAATGGATTGGCTTAAGGAAAAGAATACAACTAATGAAATTGAAGAAAAGTATCAAGAGGATTATATAGAATTAGAAAAAGGAGATAGATTAGCTATATTTATTTCAGCAATACTAGTATTTGGACCTATTTTTCTAATTTTAATAGGATTATTATTATTGACATTTAATTATTAGCTTTATAACGGCACTTTAAAGTGCCGTTTTTTAAAACTATAAGTGCTATATTAGAGGAGGGAGTTTATGGGGATTATTCTAAAAGCTGAGAATATTGAAAAAACCTATGGGAAAGGACCACTTCAAGTAAAAGCCTTAAAACCTTCAAATCTAGAGATTGAAGAAGGTTTTTTCTATGCCATTATAGGTAAAAGTGGTTCAGGGAAATCTACATTACTACATATACTAGGGGGATTAGACAAACCAACAGGAGGAAAACTATACTTAGAAGGGGAATCAGTATTTGATTTAAAGGATAAGGAACTAGCAATATTAAGACGAAGGAGAATTGGATTTGTATTTCAATCCTATAATTTATTACAAGAGCATACAGTTATGGAAAATATACTTATGCCTATACATCTAGATGATAAGGATCCAGATATGGAACACATTAATGAAGTAATAAAAACCTTAGATATTGAAGATAAATTAGATTATTATCCTGATGAACTTTCTGGAGGTGAAAAGCAAAGAGTAGCTATTGCTCGAGCATTAGCATCTAAACCAGCCATAGTATTAGCTGACGAACCTACTGGTAATTTAGATGAAAACACTGGCCGTGAAGTTATAAGATTAATGAAGGAATTAGCAAAGAAATTTAACCAAACTATAGTACTAGTTACCCATGATTTAGAAATAGCTAAAGAGGCTGATAGAATTATAACCATAACCAATGGAACTATCTCCTCTATCGAAGATAAAGCAATCTAGGAGGTAATGTTATGAAAATGAAAGATATTGCTAAAAGTGGTCTAAAAGGAAGAAAAAAAGATACATTCCTTATTAAAATAGTAGTAATATTAGCCTTTATATTCATAGTTACCTCTACTATATATCAATCTAGCATCGAAAAGACCAAAGCTGAACAACAATTTGATTTATATGGACAATGGCATGCAGCATATTTAGGAGGAAATGAACAGGTATTAGAAAAGCTAAGAAAAGAGCCTGAAGTAGATGATATAGGTTTAAGTTTAATTGTAGGAGAATCGAATTCATGTGGTGTGGTAGGGACCTTTAATCAAGAGTTAATAGATATGGGAAGATTTTCTCTTTATAAAGGTCGTTATCCAGAAAAACCTGATGAGATAATGTTAGAACTTAATCAGATGAGCAATATGAATTTGGACTTGGAAGTGGGACAAAAGATAAATGTAAATATAGAGATTACTACCATAGATAAGGATGTTGGTCCATATATTATGGAATTAAATAAGGAGTATTATGAAAAAGGATTATATCCAGATTATCTCCAACACCATGAAACTCCCTTTGAAAATATAGGGGACATAGTTATAGTGGTTTCAAACGACTATTTTTTCTATTATCCAATTCAAGATCAAGATATAAGTCCAGAACTAATAAGGGAAAAAGGCTGTTTACATAATCAAAAAGTTATTTTAAAAAAGGAGTTTACTGTTACAGGTATATTGGAATCCTATACAGATAAATGGGATTTGGATGGACATGTTGCAGCCAATGCATTTATAACGGAAGAAGCAGGGAACATGTTTAAAGATGCCTTATATGAAACCACTATAGAAGACTTTTCAGACTATGAATTTGACTACAATATATTTTTACAATCGAATTCATTACAGGAAAACCTATATTCCCAATTGGCTTCAGATTATCCTAATAGGGTTAAGGATAAAGAGGAAAGGGTAGAAGGGATAAATTTCTGGTTTTGGATGTCCCTATATGGTGCTACCGATGAGGAAGTAGAAAAAGCATTGGAAGCTAGTGAGAAATGGTTTGCAGAGAGGAAACCTGAAGAATGGGAGGACAAATCCCTAGAAGGTTCAGATATCACTGGAACTAAAATGGAAGTGGATACTTCTAATTTTAGAAAAAATACCTTTTCTTATCCAGATACTAAAGGTACAACGGAATATGTGTTAGCTTTAACTGTTATAGCTATAATATTTATAGCTACTGCTTTGGCTATATTTCAAATATTTTTGACTCAAATGAAAAGAAGATCTAGGAAAATTGTATTATTAAAATCCATTGGAGCTACAAAATCCCAAATAGTAGAGATGTTATTATATGAAGGATTGTATTTTTTAAGATCTGGCTTATTTATAGGAGTACCAGTAGGATTTGGTGCTTCAGCTCTAATAATATTTTTCATGAACAAATTTGGTGGAAGAAATCTTAGATTTTATATCTCACCTCCCCTTTTTATATTAGGTATAATATCTGGCATATTAGCCCTTTTTATAGGGATGGTTATACCTACCATATACGCGGTGAATATTCCATTAGTGGGGACAATGGAAAAACCTCCTAAACATAAGAAGATTAAGAAAAAAAAGGATAGAGATATTAAACGACAAACTTTTAGCTATATAAATAAAAGGTATTTTAAACTAAACAAAGGAAAAGCATTAATATCCTTTGGAATATCTTTAATTGCTATAATCATATTATTATCGACTATATTCCTTAGTTTTTCCTCATTTGATAACTATAAGGAAACAGTAGTAGCCAACAATCGACCTGATTATGCAATGGAAGCTATATTTGGAGAAAGAGAAAAAATTATTCCCGTAATGGAAAAAGAGTTAAAAGCAATAGATGGGGTAAAGTCCACTGAAACATATAAAGTAGGTAAACAGCTTCTTCTTTGGTATGATGGTATTGAAGACAATAAGCTATTCAATGCTTTTGAAAATTTGTTGCCAAGTAGGCTTTTAATCAGCCATTTTAGTAAATATAATAAAAACTTAGAAAAAGAACCAGAGTATTTAAGCAATGCATTTTACACAAAGATATATGCAATTGATGGCAAAGGAAGTCAATTTAACAAGTACAATTCCATGATAACAGAAGGTCAAATAGATAGGAAAAAATTTATTGCTGGGGAAGAGATTATACTATTAGTTCCTATGTATTTACCAGGAAATACAGGTACAATTATAAATCCTTTTTCAGAAAAACAAGTGATTGCAGCTACTAATGAGAATAATAGGATGAAATGGCTATTTGAGAATAGTGGTACCTATGATATTACCTACAATATTCGTTATAAGGACTACTATTTAAAGCAAGATTATATTAAACCAGGGGATACAATATATTTATCAGCAGATAAGGAAGCAGTAGAAGGGGATGTATATGGCTCTACCTATGTGAGCAAAAAGATTAAGGTAGGAGGTATTATTCATTACCTACCAAAGGAAGGACTTTGGCCTTTTTCTTATAGTGTACCTCCTTATGTAGTTATAAGTTCTATAAATGGGATGGAATATTTATATCCTAGATCTAGATTTGGATTGGGAAGTTTAGATAGTGTAGAATATTTGGAAGATATGATTAATTTAATATATCCTTATAGTTATGGACGTACCTTAATATATATTGATACCGATTCTAAACAAAGAGATGTGATTTTAGATGCAGAACTATTAAGTTATGCAAATAATAAAGGATATACCATATATAATTATAAAAACAGCAATGCAGAACTATACTATGAAGCTTTTAACAATACTATCATAATATCATTATTAGGGGTAACTGCAGCAGCTATTGCCTTGATGATATTGTATAATACCACAATATCCAAGATGGAACAGGATAGAAATCGAATAGGAATACTCCAGTCCTTAGGAGTAACTAAAGAACAATTTTCTCGCCACTACTTGCTGGTAGGCGTATTAGTAGGGATATTAACCCTATTGATTGCCCATTTACT
>JAAYFV010000015.1 GCA_012728075.1 Tissierellia bacterium | reverse complement strand
TCCATATTGATGGGAATATTTATATAGTCCTATTTTACTTGTATATTGTGGTTTTACTTTTATTATTTGTATTCCTTCTCTTTTAGCCTTTGATACGTTTTAGCATTATTTTTGTATGCTGCTTACTACCTCCTTCTATTAATCTATTCACAAATATTATATCTTTCTCACATTAGTCTCATTTTATGTTACCATTTGTTAAATCTTCTATCAACTATGTTATGCCTATTATTTTCTAGGTATTACAATTTTGCAGTATATACCAAGCTGCTTTTTTATCTACATCTACTACTTTTACATCCTTAAAATATTTTCCCATTTCTGATTTAGCAACTTTGATAAAATTAAAGTAATCCCCATTTTCTAAAAATTCTGCTATATCCGTTATCAGGGATCTATTTTCATTATAATCGTGAAATATGATATCCCCTTTTGATATCCTACATAATTCCTTATATACTTCCACCCTCTCCTTTGGCTTTAGCCCATGGATTACATAAGATGAAATGGCTAAATCAAAAGTATCGTCTTCAAAAGGTAATCTTTCATTTGCCTTTATCTTCACCAGCTCAACTTGAGTTCCTTTTAATTTTCTTCTTGCCTGTCTTAACATTCCTGATGATGTATCAATAGCTGTAACCTTTAACCCTAAATCTTGTAGAACATAGGATAATGCACCAGTACCACAGCCTAAATCTAATACCCTTTCGTATTGGTTAATATTTACTTCTTCTTTAATCCTATTTAATATTTTTCTATAATACTTTACTTGATGGTCAAAAAATAAACCATATATCGGTGAAATTATATCAAACAACATAGAATCCCTCCATTAATATTTTCTTTAGTTTACTACACCTATTATTTCAAATATACCCTAGTCAGGTATTTAAAACTCAGTACAATAAAATTAAATTTATATATAATTTGGCAGTAATATGGGTATATGTAAATTAATACAATAATGGGAGGTAGATTTTATGAAGAATATAATTACAATTGAGTATTGTACTGCTTGAGGCTATCTTGGAAGAGCAGTTGCTCTAATTAGATCTATATTAAATGAACATAAGAATAATATTTCTGAAGCCAAATTGATTCCATCCTCTGGTGGTGTTTTTGAAGTAAGTTTAAATGATGAACTGATTTTCTCTAAAAAGAATTTAGATCGATATCCAGAAAAAGGTGAGGTTGAGGAGATTATACGAAATAAATTATTATAAATTATAAGTCTACTGAAAATCAGTAGCCTTATCTAAAGTTAAAAAGCTGATAATAGCTATTCCTAGCCATAATCAGGCTTTTATTCTTTGGGTGTTACTCCCACTCAATAGTTGCTGGTGGTTTATTTGTTATATCGTATACTACTCTATTCACATGGGGGACTTCATTTACTATTCTAGTTGAAATTTTTTCTAACACTTCTAGAGGTATCTTAGCCCACTCTGCCGTCATGCCGTCGATAGAATTTACTGCCCTTAGGGCTACGGTATAATTATAAGTCCTTTCTCCATGGGTTACCCCTACGGATTTAATATTGGGTAATGCTGCAAAATACTGCCATATCTTATCCTTTAATCCTGCTTTTTTTATTTCATCTCTAAATATATAATCTGCTTCTCTTACAATCTCTAATTTTTCCTCTGTAATCTCTCCTAATACCCTAACACCCAAACCTGGACCTGGAAATGGTTGCCTACTTACAATATCTTCACTAATTCCAAGTAGTCTTCCAACTTCCCGAACCTCATCTTTAAATAGCTGCCTCAAAGGCTCTATAAGTTCAAAATCCATATCTTCAGGAAGCCCGCCTACATTGTGATGACTTTTTACTGCTACCTTACCATCTATACCAGACTCTATTACATCAGGATATATAGTTCCCTGTACAAGGAAATGGATATCAGTAAGCTTTTTCTGCTCTTCTTCAAATACTCTTATAAACTCCTCCCCTATTATCTTCCTCTTTTGTTCTGGATTCGTTATTCCCTTGAGCTTATCTAAGAATCTATCCTTGGCATCTACAGTAATAAGATTCATTTGAAAATAATCTCTAAATACTTCTTCTACCTGTTCCCGTTCATCTTTTCTAAGAAGTCCATGGTCCACGAAGACACACACTAGATTATCCCCAATAGCCTTATGAACCAACACCGCTGCAACAGAAGAATCCACGCCACCAGATAAAGCACATAGGGCTTTTTTATCCCCTACTTGTTTTTTTATCTCCTCTACGCTATATTCAATAAATTCTTCCATAGTCCAGTTTCTGTTACAATTGCATATTTTAAATAGGAAATTATCAATTATGCTCTTACCTTCTGCTGATGTTTCTACCTCTGGATGGAACATTACTCCATATATTTTCTTTTCCCTGTTTTCCATAGCTACTATTTTATCTTCAAATTCTGCTATTGGATTAAATCCTTCTGGGATAGTTTCAAAGGTATATTCTTTATTTAGCCATAGAGACATATTGATTTCCAACCCATTAAATAGTGAACTTTCTGGATTTATATTTACATTTTCAAAAGCATAATTATGCTCTAAAGGCTCCACTGTACTTCCACCATATACTTCTGTCATAATACCTGCCCCATATCCAATGGCTAATATGGGTATGCCTAAATGGTATATTTCCTTATCAAGTTTTTCTATAGATAACAGAGCATTTGGCTCTCCACCGGATATTATAATTCCTTCAGGGCTTTTGGCTTTGATCTTATCTATGGAATAACTATAAGGGACTATTTCACAATAAACCTTAGATTCCCTTATCCTTCTACCTAGAAATCTAGAAAATTTCCCACCTAAATCTAAAATCAATATCAAATTATAACCCCCTATCTTCTACTATAATTTGGAGATTCTTTTGTAATATTTATATCATGAGGATGGTTTTCAATTAAGGAAGCATTGGTTATCTTTATAAACCTTGCTTTTTCTTGTAACTCTCTAATATCCTTTGCCCCTACATATCCCATTCCAGATTTTAATCCTCCTAGTAATTGATATACTACATCCCCTAAAGGTCCTCTATAAGGTACTCTTCCTTCCACACCTTCTGGTACCAATTTTTTAGTATTTTCTTGGAAATATCTATCCTTGCTACCCGATTGCATAGCTCCTATGGACCCCATCCCTCTATATACTTTAAACCGTCTACCTTCATATAACTCCTCTTCTCCCGGACTTTCGTCAGTCCCTGCAAATAGAGATCCTATCATTACCACATTGGCTCCTGCCGCAATTGCCTTGGTAATATCTCCAGAATATTTAACTCCCCCATCAGCAATTACTGGAATATTATATTCCTTAGCAGCTTTAGCACAATTGATAACAGCTGTTATTTGAGGTACTCCAACACCTGTTACTACTCTAGTAGTACATATAGAACCTGGCCCTATTCCTACTTTTATTGCATCTGCACCTGCTTTAATCAAATCCACCGTAGCTTCTGGAGTTGCTACATTACCAGCTATTACCTGCAAATCAGGATATTCAATTTTTATCCTTTTAACTGCATCTATTACCCCTTTGGAATGGCCATGGGCCGTATCCAATACTATTACATCTACTTTTGATTTAACTAATTCACTAACTCTATCCATCATGTCCTGTGTAACACCCACTGCTGCTCCAGCTAATAGCCTACCCGAATCATCTTTAGCAGAATTAGGATATTCGATGGATTTTTCAATATCCTTAATAGTAATAAGACCAGATAATTTATAATCATCATCTACTAAAGGTAATTTTTCTATCTTGTATTGTTTCATTATCTCCAATGCTTCATCCATGGAGGTTTCTCTAGTACCAGTTACCAAGTTTTCCTTGGTCATTACATCATCAATTAGTTTAGTAGTATCCGTTTCAAATCTAATATCCCTGTTTGTAATAATACCTACCAATGTATTATCTTCTTCTACAATTGGTACCCCAGATATGTGATATCTTTCCATTAATTCCAAAGCATCGGAAACTGTATGGTTTCTAGAAAGATAAAAAGGATCGGTAATTATTCCATGTTCAGAGCGTTTCACCCTATCCACTTCTAAGGCTTGTTGTTCTATGGACATATTCTTGTGAATTATCCCAATGCCCCCTTCTCTCGCCATAGCTATGGCCATTTTTGATTCTGTGACAGTATCCATACCAGCACTCATAAGGGGAATATTCAATTTAATATTTCTAGTCAAATAAGTGCTTACTTGAGTTTCCCTAGGCAATACTTCCGATTTGCCTGGCAACAAAAGTACATCATCAAATGTTAATCCTTCACCAACAAATTCCAAATCAAACTCCTCCTTTTGCTTTTTATTATTACTAGTATACCACAACAACTAAAATAACTTACTCTAAATGTAGATACATAATATTTACGATGAATAATATTTCTTTTTAAATTAGCAGAGAATTGTTCTACTGTCAAGGAATTTATTAAACCAAAATATACTTTTATCTATAAACTTAATTCTATTGCCATATATCCCCTTTACAAATATTTATAAAACCAAGCAATACTTTCCTCCATCATATTAGTGGTAACAAAATGGTTTAGGTTTGGATATTGGATAAACTTTATTTTTTTCTTATCTTCATACATAGGTTTTATCTTATCATAAAATTTTATTTGGCTTTCAATGGATACTACTGTGTCACTATCCCCATGTAATAATAGTATAGGTCTATTCACTATTAACTCTAAATTGTTCATAGGATCCATTTTAGATATTTTTTCTTCCGTTTGTTTCTGCTCTTCTGTTGCAATTATCTTGAAGGATTTTTTAAATATCCTATTGGCACTTTCCCAACAACAAGATCCATTTAATACAACCAATACTTTTATTCTAGGATTATGAGTAAATACTCCTGCTGCTGTAAACCCTCCCATGGAATTTCCCATAACTCCAATTCTATTTGGATCTGCATTATATTTAGATATTAATTCTTCTATTATACTAGGGGATTCCTTCATATTTGTGAATATAGTATCCCAAAAATATTTTGTAGCATCCTCCATATCATAATTATGGAGTGGATTTCTCTCCCCATGATTTATAGCATCAGGGATAATCACCTGATAACCCACAGAAGATAATATAAATCCTCTTATTCTCTGTGTTTCTTTGTCCGAACTCCATCCATGATAAAATATTACCGTTGGAATCAATCCCTTGTCTTCCTTAGGCTTGAATAATATAGCGGGAATACCTTTAATAGATATTTGCTCTTCAAGTATATGGTTTGATTTTAAATAACTAGCCAATTTTTAAACCCCTCTTTCACATATATTCTAATAATAATACTATACCTTATTTCGCCAATTTTGTCCCTAATAATTATATGCTATTTTACCCCATCCTTTACTCCTTTATAAAAATTAATCTATCCACATTATATCCCCCTTTTATACTTGTTTATTTATTGCAATATGGAATTTTCCATAATTATTTCCTATAATATTTCATTTTGTATATCTTTCTAAGATATTCCCTTATTAACATACATATTTAATCTTGCATTTAAAAGCCATAAAAAGTATAATAAAGGAAAAGCATATAAATAAATTATCTTTTCCATTATCATAAATAGTATATAATAGCTTTTTTATTAATATTTTTGAAAAGGTATGAAAACCTTTTCATTGTATGTTAAAATATCACAGTCAATCAATTTTATTATAAGGAGGAATGTTCAATGATTGTTGGAGTACCCAAAGAAATAAAGGAACAAGAAAACAGAGTTGCACTTACACCTGCTGGTGTAGATGCCCTAGTTAGAGCTGGACACAGGGTATTGGTAGAAACCAATGCTGGAATTGGTGCTGGTTTTACTGATGATGAATATTCTGCTCTAGGAGCAGAAATATTACCTGAAGCTTCCAGTATTTGGGAAAAATCTGATATGATCCTAAAAGTCAAAGAACCTCTAAAATCAGAATACAAATATTTTAGAAAAGGACTAATTATATTCACCTATTTACATCTAGCAGCAGAAGAAGAATTAACAAAAGCTTTAGTTGAATCGGAAACTATTGGTATTGCTTACGAAACAGTTCAAAACCCAGATGGATCTCTTCCACTTCTTACACCTATGAGTGAAGTTGCAGGCCGTATGGCTGTACAACAAGGAGCTATTTACTTAGAAAAGACCCATGGAGGAAAGGGGCTATTGATAGATGGAGTACCAGGTGTCCCTCCTGCACATGTAGTTGTTGTAGGTGCTGGAATTGTAGGTACTGGTGCTATTAGAAGGGCTATTGGTCTAGGATCTAGAGTTACAGTACTAGATATAAATGTAGATAGACTTCGCTATCTAGGTGAAGTATTCATGGGTAGAATCGAAACCCTATACTCTAATAATTATAATATAACTCAAGCAGTTAAGTCAGCAGACTTGGTAATTGGTGCAGTTCTAATTCCAGGAGCTAAAACACCTAAATTAATTACTGAAGAAATGGTTAAACAGATGGAACCTGGCAGTGTTTTAGTAGATGTAGCAATTGACCAAGGTGGATGTATAGAAACTACTTATCCTACGACCCATGCGGATCCAATATTTATAAAACACGATGTAGTACACTATGCAGTGGCAAATATTCCAGGAGCCGTTCCTAGAACATCAACTCTTGCTCTAACAAATGTAACACTACCTTATGCGGTTAGAATAGCAAATAAAGGCTGGAAACAAGCTCTTATAGATGAAGAACCTTTGAGGAAAGGTGCTAATACAATAGACGGTAAAATCGTTTATAAATCAGTAGCAGATGCTTTTAATATGCCCTATACACCAGTAGAAAAAGTATTAGGTATATAAATTTTATAAATCCGTATAGATTATATTATAATAGTAGGGACAGACTTATAAGTCTGTCCCTGTAATTATTATACATCAATTTTCAAAAAAATATATGATATTATATTATTACTAAAATTTATTAATTTTATATGAAAGAGGTGCCCTATGAAAAATACAGAGAACAAAACTAATGGACTTGGTATGTCCGCATATACTCTTAAAATCATAGCCATTATTGCAATGTTAATTGATCATATAGCTTGGGCATTTGTCCCAACAGGAACTATTTTAGGACAGGTAATGCATACAATAGGTCGCATTACAGCACCTATTATGTCTTATTTTATATCAGAAGGATTTTATCATACCCATAATGTAAAAAAATATGCCTTAAGACTAGGCATATTTGCCATAATTTCACATATCCCATATTATTATTTTATGAACGGCCAATTGCCTATTTCTTTTGCTAATGGATTCCAATTTAAAATTCAAACAAGTGTTATATATACCCTTTTACTTGGATTAATTTCATTAATAATATGGAATAGTGAAAAGGTAGATAAAAAATTAAAAATTCTTTTGATAATTTTAATTTGTATTATTGCCATACCAGGAGATTGGAGTTTTATAACAGTACTATGGATATTGTTTTTTGGTATGAATCATAACAATTTTAGCGATCAAGTATCAAGTTTTACTATCATTTCAATTCCTATAATAGTATCTCCATTGTTAATGCTTCTCAATAATTATAATGATTGGTATAAGCAAATATTCCATATTGGAATCCTTTTAGCCATACCCTTGCTTAAACAATATAATGGGAAACCTGGAGGTAGCAAGAATTCTAAATGGTTCTTCTATATTTTTTATCCCTTACATTTATTAATTTTAGGCTTAATAAAATATGAATTTTAATATAGAATTTATATTATAAAATATGATAGATAAAAATATACTTTATAAAAATTGGAAAATTATTATAAAAAAACCTCTGAGTTCCCTCAGAGGTTTTTTAGTATTACATCATTGGCATTCCGCCACCCATGTTATTCATTCCAGCCATTGGGTCTTCTTCTTCTATATCTACTACTGCACCTTCAGTAGTAAGTACCATAGCTGCAACAGATGCAGCATTTTGTAATGCTGAACGAGTTACCTTAGTTGGATCCACTATTCCTGCTTTAATCATATCTACATATTCTTCATTTAATGCATCAAATCCTATTCCATCATCTAAATCCTTAACCTTTTCAACTATTATTGATCCTTCTAATCCTGCATTTTCTGCAATTTGTCTTATTGGCTCTTCTAATGCTCTAACTACTATTGAAATTCCTGTTTTTTCATCACCATCAGTTTCGTCTAGTAATTTTGCTACAGCTGGTATACTATCTACAAGTACTGTTCCTCCACCAGGTACTATCCCTTCTTCAACAGCAGCTTTTGTTGCCGCTAAAGCATCCTCAATTCTTGATTTCCTTTCTTTTAATTCAGTTTCTGTAGCTGCCCCTACTTTAATTACTGCTACACCACCAGATAATTTAGCAAGTCTTTCTTGATATTTTTCTTTATCAAATTCAGAGTC
>JAAYFV010000110.1 GCA_012728075.1 Tissierellia bacterium | reverse complement strand
GTAAGTTTAAATATTGAAGACACAGGAAAATTAGGGTTTAAACTAGTCAAAAATTTTTCAATTTTTCTATTTAAATATTTATCATTTTTAAAAAAATGTAGAAAAATAGCTGACCATATTATAAAAATTATTCAATAATATTGAAGTTATTGTTCAAATAGTAATGAATATAATTGGGGAGTTAGGAAAGGGTGAAATTTTTCTTTATTAAATCAAACCCATATCATTTAATCTTCTATATAGTGTTCTCAAACTAATTCCTAATTCTTCTGCGGCAAGTTTTTTCCCTTCTACATCCCATCCATTTTTATCCAAAGTTTTAACAATTAAATTATATTTCTCGTTGACTATTTTTTTTTGAATATTTGATGATTTATATGAATTTTTTACTAAGTTTTTTGGAAGACTTTCTTTACTTATAAAAGATTTTTCCTCCATGTTTACAGCATATTCTATGGCATTTTCTAATTCTCTAATATTTCCAGGCCAATTGTAATTGTTTAGAATTTCCATACATTCATTGGAAATGGAATCAATTTTTTTGTTGAGTAAAATACTATACTTTTTTAGAAAATGATATGATAGTAATTCTACATCTCCCATTCTATCTCTTAAGGGAGGTATTTCTATAGGAATAACATTTAATCTATAATATAGGTCATCTCTAAATTCATTTTTCACTATCATTTCTTCTATATTTTGGTTAGTTGCAGCTATTGTTCGAACATCTATAGGAATAGGTTGAATGCTACCTAATCTTTGAATAGTATTATCTTGCAAAACCCTTAATAATTTAGCCTGAAGATACATTGGCAATTCTCCTATTTCATCTAAAAATATAGTACCTCCGTTTGCTAATTCAAATAATCCAATTTTACCACCTTTTTTAGCTCCAGTAAAAGCCCCTTCTTCATAACCAAAAAGTTCTGATTCAAATAAAGTTTCTGGTATATTGGCGCAATTAATTGGAACAAAAGGGTTATCTTTTCTATTGCTAGAGTAGTGGATTGCTTTAGCAATTAATTCCTTTCCTGTTCCTGTTTCACCAGTTATTAATACTGAAGAAGGGCTATTAGCAATTTTTAATACTTTTTCCTTAATCTTATTCATTCTTGAATCATTAGTAATAATATTATCTAAATAATCAGGTTGACTAGGGCTATATTTTGGAGTTATATCTGATTTTAATCTAATTATAAATCCGGATATTTTATCATCGACAAAAATGGGATTAGAAAATATGGTACCAGAAAAAGTATCGTTTGTTACATATTTTTTACATTTAGTTTTACTATTAAAAATCCAACTGGTTATATTTTCAGAGAGTATCTGATTAATTGAACTAGAATATAGATCACAAAAAGAAAACATCTGTTGGATATCAAAACTACAGTGGGTAATTCTTCCATCCTTATCTACTATTAATAGATCGCTACCATTTATATTGATTATTTCATCAATTGTGGCATTACAGAGGTTGTATTCATCTTTATGAAATTCGTTAAAAGCAAACATAGATATTAATTTAGAAATATTTCCCAATATATCCACATAGTTTTTAATATTATTTTGGATTAAATCATGGCCTCTTTTTGAAAAAGAAGTTAGACTAATTACACCAATAACACTATTGTTTAATTTTATACAGTTAAGTATTTCAATAGTAGAGGGACAATTATTGGCAAATCGACAACCAATGCAGGATTTCATATAACCTGGTTTATTCACTATTACATTACCTTGATATAAAACCTCCTCTATTGAAGGTCTGTATACTTTTTTCCCTTTATGCTTTAAATATAAAGGAGTACAGGATATTAAATGGGATTTAGTATCAAAAATGGCAAATTCCATATTTGTAATATTTGATAAAGAAATAATTATATTTTCCAATGGAGACTTAATCCTTGTAAGTTCTATCAATAGAAATTCCTCCTATCCATTTTATCCATTTGACTAATTTGCCAGAAAATTTGTCAATGATGACAATTATTAATTCTATTATATCAGAAAAATTATAAAAGTCAGCTTATTATAAATATTTATAATAAGCTTATTTAATCATTACAATGGATTTTCCATCTTTTTAATAATTTTCAACTAAATTTGGCATAATTAATGCATTAAAGTATTAATGAATAGGAATAAAGTTATAAATTTTTAATAAGGAGGGCTAATTATGATGAGCAAAGAAAATCCTTTGTGTTTAGATGGAAAAGTAGCAGTTATATCTGGCGGTGCGTCTGGTATTGGATTTGCTACAGGGAAGTTGTTAGCAGAATATGGGGCTAAAGTTGCATTACTTGATGTAAATAAAGAATTAGGAAACAAAGCAGCTAAAGAAATAGAAAATGAAGGGGGAACTGCAATATTTATTACATGTGATGTTACCTCTAATGAAGATTGTAAAAAAGCCGTTGAAATGGTATATGAAAAATTTAGAAGAATTGATATTTTATTTAATAATGCTGGAGTAACCTTTAGGAAAACTGTTGTAGAGCTAGAAGAGAGAGAATGGGATTTAGTAATTGATGTGGGATTAAAAGGGACCTATCTATTATCTAAATATGTAATTCCTATAATGGAAAAAGGCGGTGGAGGAAGTATTGTAAACACTGGATCTGGCTGGGGCCTTAAAGGTGGAGATAAAGCTGCAGCTTATTGTGCAGTAAAGGGAGGAATAGTCAACTTGACTAGAGCTATGGCTATAGACCATGGACCACAAAATATAAGGGTTAACTCGGTGAACCCTGGGGATACAGATACATCTATGCTTAGAAGTGAAGGAGAACAACTAGGTTTTAAGTCGGAAATAGATAAATTTTTAGTAGATTCAGCTAAGGGAAGGCCTTTAGAAAGATTAGGAACACCTTTAGATATAGCAAATGCAGTATTGTTCCTTTGTAGTGATTTAGCTAGTTGGATAACCGGGACTGCGTTGGTAGTAGATGGTGGTGGAATAGCTTAAAAGCGGATTAATAAAGGGAGGTAGTTAAATATGACTATAGATGGTTATAAGAATCATCCTTATATTCCAAACTCTGTAGAAAAAGTTCAAAAAGAGATGCTTAAGGAATTGGGGCTTGAAACTTTAGAAGATTTACATGAAGGAATACCTGAAGAATTAAAATTTAAATCTAAGATAGATTTACCAGAGCCCTATAAATCTGAATATGAACTTAGGAAAGATATGGAAAAAACATTAAGAAAAAACAAAACCTGTAGGGATTATATAAATTTTTTAGGAGCTGGGTGTTGGCAACATTATGTTCCAGCTATATGTGATGAAATAAATAGCAGATCTGAATTTTTAACAGCTTATGCTGGAGAACCTTATAATGATCATGGTAGATTTCAAACTTTATTTGAATACCAAAGTTTAGTAGCAGAATTGGTGGATATGGATGTGGTTAATGTTCCTACTTTCGATTGGGCTCAAGCTGCAGCTACCTCTATTAGAATGGCTGCTAGGATTACAGGCAGAGAAGAAGCTTTAGTAGTAGGAACTATAGATAAGGAGAAATTACTTATTATACAAAATTACTGCGATCCAATAGTAGACATTATATTAGTAGACTATGACAAAAAAACAGGAGCTATGGATTTAGATGACTTAAAAGATAAAATATCAGAAAATACTGCTGCAGTATATTTTGAAAATCCTTCCTTTTTAGGATTCATAGAAAATCAAGGCCAAAAAATATCAGATATAGCTCATAATATAGGTGCTATTAGTATAGTGGGAGTAGACCCTAGTTCTTTAGGGATATTAGCTCCTCCGAGTCATTATGGAGCAGATATAATATGTGGAGATTTACAACCTTTAGGGATTCATATGAATTATGGAGGAGGACAGTCTGGTTTTATATCTACTCGAGATGAAGAAAAATTTGTTATGGAATTTCCTTCAAGATTATTTGGGATAGCACCTACAATTGTAGAAGGAGAATATGGTTTTGGTGATGTTGCTTATGAAAGAACATCCTTTGGTAACTTAAGGGAAAAGGGCAAAGAGTTTGTTGGAACTCAAACAGCTCTATGGGGTATTACAGCTGGAGTATATTTATCACTAATGGGACCAAAAGGTATGTATGAACTTGGACAAAATATAATGCAAAAATCTCAATATACAATTAATGAATTAAATAAAATAAAAGGAGTCAAAGGATCTAAATTTAATTCGATTAATTTTAAAGAATTTGTTGTTGATTTTAATGATACGAATAAAACAGTTGAGGAAATAAATAAGAAATTACTTGAAAAAGGAATATTTGGAGGTAAAGATCTATCCAAGGATTTTCCAGAATTTGGTCAATGTGCACTTTATTGTGTAACTGAAATACATCTTAAAGAAGATATAGATAAATTAATTGATAGCTTAAAGGAAACAATAGAAGGTTAAAAATCTTTATAGAAAGGGTTGATAAGGTGAAACGTATTAGTAGAGATCATAAGGTTAGGAATTTTCATCAGGCAAAATGGGATGAACCTATTATATTTGAATTAAGTAACGAAGGAGAACGAGGTATATTAGTGCCTGAAGCAGAAGAGGAAATTGTGAAAGTAGTAGGGGATGGAGTATCAAAGATACCTGAATCCATGAAACGTGAAAAATTACCTAATCTTCCTGAAATAAATCAGAAGAGGGTTTTGATGCACTATTTGAGACTTTCTCAAGAAACTTTAGGTGGGGATTTAAATATAGAGATAGGACAAGGAACTTGTACTATGAAATATAATCCTAAGATAAATGAATATATTGCTCGAATGCCAGAGATGACAGAATTGCACCCTTTACAAGATGAAAGTACTGTTCAAGGCATACTTGAAATCATATATAAAACCGATTTATGTATGAGAGAAATTTCAGGTATGGACCAATTTACATTTCAACCAGGAGGGGGAAGTCAAGCTATATTTACAATGGCATCTATTGTAAGAAAGTACCATAGAGAACATGGGGAAGAAAACCAAAGAGATGAAATAATAACCACAGTATATTCCCATCCATCAGATGCTGCAGCTCCTGCTACAAAGGGCTATAAAGTCATAACTATAATGCCTGATGAAGAAGGCTATCCTGATTATGAAGCATTTAAAAATGCAGTATCAGAAAGAACAGCAGCTTTCTTTGTAGCAAATCCAGAGGATACTGGTGTTTTCAATCCAAGAATCAAAGAGTTTACTGATTTAGTTAGAAAAGCTGGAGGACTTAATTGTTATGACCAAGCTAATGCTAATGGATTATTAGGAGTTACAAGAGCTAAAGAAGCAGGATTTGATATGTGTTTTTTCAATTTACACAAAACTTTTTCTACTCCTCATGGTTGTGGAGGGCCTGGCGGAGGAGCCTTAGGAGTAGTAAAAGAATTAATTGATTATTTGCCAAAGCCTATAGTTGGATTTAAAGACGGAAAATATTTCTTAAATTATGATTTAGATAAAAGTATTGGCAAGGTAAGATTATTTAACGGAGTGCCCCAAACAGTTTTAAAGGCTTATGCTTGGATTATGAGTCTAGGGGCTGAAGGATTATATGAAGTAGCGAAAGTAGCAGTATTAAATAATAATTATCTATTTAAAAAATTGCTTGAACATAAGGGTGTAGATGCACCATATATAAGGGGCAAACAAAGGGTAGAACAAGTTAGATATACTTTGGAAAAGTTAGCTGAAGATACGGGAATAAGTACAGAGGATATAGCAAGAAGGGTTATGGATTTTGGCATGCATTACTGGACTAGTCATCATCCTTACTATGTTCCTGAACCAATTACCCTTGAGCCAACAGAAACTCCTTCAAAAGAAGACTTAGATGAATATATAAGAACTCTTCATCACATATTTGACGAAGCTTATGAAAATCCTGAAATAATAAAAAATGCACCTCATAGAAGTACAATTCACAAAATAGATGAATCTAGTTTTGACGATCCAGAGAAATGGGCACCTACCTGGAGAGTTTATTTAAGAAAAACTGAAGAAGAATAAAATTTGGAAGTGATATTTTGAAGAAGATAGGATTAATAGTAAATCCCATTGCAGGAATGGGGGGCAAGGTAGGATTAAAAGGAACCGATGGAACTCATATATTAGATAAAGCAATAAGGCTGGGAGCTATTCCAGAAGCCCCAGCCAAAACTATAAAAGCTTTAGAAAAACTTTTACCTGTTAGAGACAGATTATTGATAGTTACTTGTTCTGGCAATATGGGACAGGAGGAAGCAGAAAACTTAGGTTTCCAGACTAAGATTGTATATAAACCTAAAAAAACTATTACAGATAGCAATGATACGAAATTAGCAGCAAAGAAAATTAAAGAAGAGGAGGTGGAATTATTACTATTTGTAGGAGGTGATGGCACGGCTAGAGATGTATATGAAAGTGTGGGGAATAGGCAACTAGTTTTAGGGATTCCTGCTGGAGTAAAAATTCATTCACCAGTATATGCCAATACACCTGAAAAAGCAGGAGAATTAGCTTTATTATGTGTAATGGGAAAAAACATAGCTGTTAGAGAAGAAGAAGTAGTTGATATTGATGAGGAAGCTTTCAGAAGAGACATGGTCAGAACCCAATTATATGGCTACTTAAAAGTGCCAGTAGACAAAAAATTTATGCAAAATAAAAAAGCGCCAACTCCTTTAGGCGAAGAAGCTACTCAAAAAGCTATAGCTCTAGATATAGTAGATCATATGGAGAAAGAAATTTGCTATATTATAGGACCTGGTACTACTACAAGAGCTATTATGCAAGCTTTAAGATTGCCTTATACTTTATTGGGAGTAGATGTAGTAATGAATAGAAAGATAATGAAAAAAGATGCATCTGAGAGTGATTTGCTAAATTATGTAAATCAATATCCAAGCAAATTGATACTTACTCCCACAGGGGGACAAGGATATTTACTAGGTAGAGGAAACCAACAGATAAGTGGCGATGTAATAAAAAAAGTTGGTAAGGAAAATATCATTATAGTTTCAACTAATAGCAAAATAATAGAATTAAGAGGAAAACCTTTACTTGTTTATACGGGAGATAAAAAAGTGGATGAGATGTTGAAAGGGTACTATAGGGTGAAAGTTGGATATGGTATGGAGGTGATGTATAGGGTTGAAGGAGAGTAATGAATATTTTAAATTTCCGTTAAATTATTTGAATTTTGAAGTAATAATGGGGGAGAGTTATATTAATGGCCAGATATGAAGATTTAATAAATAAAAGAGTAGTTATAACCGGAGGTGCTAGTGGCATAGGTTTAGCTACTGCAAAACGTTTTGCTAAAGAAGGTGCCAAGGTAATTATATTTGATATCAATAAAGTTGCTTTGGATGATATTTTAACTGAAAATGTTGATTTGCTAGATGGATTTGAAGTAGATGTAAGCGATGAGGAATCCGTAAGAAATGGTTTTGTGAAAGTTGATGAATTGATGGGTGGTATTGATATATTGATATCAAATGCAGGAATAAGTATTAGAAACTTATTTAAAAACATAACTTATTCTCAATGGAAGAAAGTTATGGATATTAACCTTGGGGGCATGTATCTTTGTGCTAAAGAAGCCTTAAATAGAATGGAGAAGCAAAAATCTGGGGTTGTGTTATTTACGGCATCAACTAATGGAATGGAGGCACATCCTTACTACGCAGATTATAATTCATCAAAAGCTGGGGTGATCTTACTAGGAAGGACGTTAGCATTAGAATATGCTCCTTATATTAGAGTAAATTCTATATGTCCAGGTTATGTGTTAACTCCTATGCAAAGAGCAGAGTATACTGATGAAATGTTAGAAGAAGTAAATCAAGGAATACCAATGAAGAGACATGCAACACCTGAAGAAGTTGCTTCTTTGTTTGTTTTTTTAGCCTCTGATGAGGCATCTTATATTACTGGACAACATATACCAATTGATGGTGGAGAGACGGCATAAAGCTTATGAATTCCATCTATGTTTAAGAAAGGGATTATAAAAATCTAAAAAAACAGGAGGATAATATGATTTTTCTTAAATTTTCACCAATAATCGTTATGGTTGCTGCTTTATTAAGTGGTATTGATGTGAAAGTTGCAGCTTGTTATGCGACTATATATGGTATTATAATAGCTATGCTGGTTGAAAAGCGTGAATTTAAGGAAGTTACTAATATAGTATATGAAGGTGTAGCTACTATAATAGAAGTGTTTTTTATATTAATGTTTTCATATGCTATGGCTGAAGTATTTATGGCAACTGGGGTAGGAGCATCCATAATTAGAATTTCGTTACGATTAGGGCTTACAAGTAAATCAGTTGCATTAGTGGGATTTCTTGTTACATGTGTTTTATCAGTTGCAACAGGTACTTCATGGGGAACTTTTGCTGCATGTGCACCAATTTTTCTCTGGGCCAATCATATAGTAGGAGGTAGTGTTGCTCTTACTATGGCTTCTATAGTTGGTGGTTCATGTTTTGGAGACAATATAGGCTTAATTTCTGACACTACTATAGTAAGTTCAGGAATACAAAATGTTGATATAGTAGATAGGATACGGCATCAAGGAATATGGTCAATATTATGTTTAATCTTAGCAGCAATATTAATATATTTTACTGCTGTTGGAATGCAATTTCCTGACAAGGCAATTAGTGCAGAAGAAGCAATTGAGCAAATACCAGAAGAAGCGTGGGTAACATTAGAGGCAGAGAGACCATCAGCAGTTGCTCTCTTAAATCAGGTTAAAGAAGGTGTTCCAGGATATATGGCAATTCCTTTAGTTGTGGTGCTTGGTTTTGCATTTAAAGGGATTCCTACAATTATATGTCTACTTTTAGGAATACTCTCTGCTTTCATATTAGGCCTTGGGGCTAAAACAATTGATTTTATGACTTTAAGTGACTTACTGTTTACGGGATTTTCAGATGCTGGTAATCACTCTGTATCAATGATGCTATGGGCTGTTGCTTTTGGTACTGTTATGAATATGATGAATGCTTTTGAACCATTATCAAGATTTATATTGAGAATTTCCAGAAGTGTGAGACAATTGATGTTTTACAATGGATTATTATGCATATTTGGCAATATAGCTTTAGCAGATGAAATGGCACAAATTGTTACAATTGGTCCAATAATAAAAGATATGACTGATGAGAATGTGGAAGCCAGTGAAGAAGACATGTATAAACTACGCCTTAGAAACGCTACTTTATCTGATGCAATGGGCGTTTATTCTGCCCAATTTGTTCCATGGCATTGCTATGTTGTTTATTTTATTACTATAGCTAGTTCGATATATCCTCTTCATCAGTTTACTTTTGGTGATGTTATAAAATATAACTATATGTGTATAATAGCTGTTGTATCAATACTAATACTTACTTTAACAGGAGCTGACAAGTTGGTACCACTATTTAGTATACCTAATGAGCCACAAGTAAAATTGAAAAGAAAGGAAGATACTCCTATATCAGAATAAAGGAAATATTAAAAGGCGGGATTCCCGCCTTTTAATATTTTTCAATATATTTTGATGTTGTTAGATCCAACATGCCACCATAAGATACGTTGAATTCAATTATAGATCCAACTTGAATTTCTTGTTTACATTCTGTAACATCTAAAATCATATGGTCACTACTTGCACCTAAAATTTCTATTGAACTTTCTATAGGAGCAATACCATCTAATCCACAATCCTGTTGACCTAGAGCAACAATTGCACGTTTTCTATTTCCTTTGTCTTCAAAATGTACAGTTTTCCCAAAGGCATCCCTGCCAATTTTGCCTATGGGGTATGATGGTTTTGTTTTTAATTCTATCACTTGGGTTTTAAGTATTATAGTATTTTGCTCCGTTCCGGGAATGGGTTTGAGATTTTTAATATCGGTCCCAAGTAAAATTGCTTCACCTATACGCAATTGATTAATACCTGGGGCAATTTCACCTTTTCTTAATAATTCTAAATTTACCGTGCTTCCTCCAGAAAGTGTTTTTACACTAATTCCATATTTATTTTCTATTTCTTCGGCAAGGTCTACTAGAATTTTAGTATTTTCGTAGCTAGGCAATACACCACCATAACAACCTACATTTGTACCAATACCTTCAAATTCAATATTAGGAAGTCTCAATATTTTTCCTGTAATATCTACTACATCTTCTGGCAAGACACCTTCCCTTAAATCTCCCACATCAACCATTAATATAACCTTATGAATTTTATTTAAAAGAGCTGCTTTTTTTGATAATTCTTCTATTACTATTAGTTCTGAGTTTAAACTACCATCAGCAAATTTTACCGTGTCTTCTATTTCTGCCAACATTGGAATCCTAATAAGATAAATAGGTACATTGATTCCAGCCTTACGCATATCTTTAATGTTCTTTATTCGAGAATCTCCAAGCTTTGCAACACCTCCTTTTAACATAGCCTGAACTGCTGGTGTATAGGCACAAATCCCTTTTGTAATCCCCATTACCTCAATACCCTGTTCTTTACACATATTTACTACTGTTTTAGCATTTCTTTGAATTTTTTTAGTATCTACATGTATTGAAGGCAAATTCATATAATCCCTCCATTTACGCATTTGTTTTCTATTATTTACTGCAAAGTTTATGCCAAAAAAATGGAATTTAGATTTTAGAACTTAAAAGCTTGTAGAATACATAGTTGTTATTAGATTAAAAACTAATTGTTATGAACTTTCTTGGTAATTTCACTATATAATTGCCAAATTTGCCAAAAGGATATGTCAATAATGACAATTGTTGATTATTGTACATTAACAAAGCCTCTAAACTTAGTTTATTTTAAAAAAGGTTCAAAGGGGAACTTTTATATGATTAAAACTTGGTTAAGTTTATAATAGACTTGATAGCTAAAAATATATGGACATACTATTTTTTAGTTATCTATATATTGAAAGAGAGGGAAAACTATATTAAAATTGGATTAACGATAGAAAGGAATAATGTCATGAAACAAAATACTTATATATTTATAATAATAGTCTTAACCTTTATTTTGTCCAGTTGTACAAGATCTCAGGAGGAGATCAGGGAAGGACCGTTGAATCAATATAATAACAAACCAATAAAAGAATTGGAAGAAGAAACTGTAGATCCAATAATAAAATTAATAGAAGATATGGATTTAGAACAAAAAATAGGTCAATTGTTTATAATTGGGTTTAATGGTACTTCAATGAAACCTTGGATAAAGGATATGATAAGGGAGTATTATATTGGGGGTTTTATTTTATTTAAGGACAATATGTCCAGTATAGAACAGACCCTTGAGTTATTAAACAGTTTGAAAGAAGAGAACAAAAATAATCCTATTCCTTTATTTTTATCCATAGATGAAGAAGGAGGAAGAGTACATAGGCTTCCTAAGTCTTTTTTAAATATGCCCACAGCTAAACAAATAGGAGATATAAATAATGAGAATATATCCTTTCAATATGGTAAAATATTAGCTAAGAGGATAAAAGCTCTAGGCTTTAATATGGATTTTGCTCCAGTTATGGATATTAACTCTAATCCTAAAAATCCAGTAATAGGGGATAGGGCATTTGGCTCCAATAGAGATATAGTCAGCCATAATGGTATTCAGGTAATGGAGGGCATAAGATCTGAAAATATTATATCTGTTATAAAACATTTTCCAGGCCACGGAGACACTTCTATAGATTCCCATTGGGATTTACCAATAATAAATAAGGATATAAAAGAATTAAAGGAGTTAGAGCTTACTCCCTTTTTAAAAGGGATAGAATCAGGCGTAGAAGGGATTATGATAGGACATATAATGTTTCCTAAAATAGATAATACTTATCCTGCTACTTTATCTAAAGAAATAATAACCAATTTACTTAGGAAAGAGCTATCTTTTGAGGGAGTGATAATTTCCGACGATATGTCCATGGGAGCTATAGCTAAAAATTATACCATAGAAGATGCAGCTATAAAATATCTAAAAGCTGGGGGCGACATTTTACTCCTATGCCATGGAGAAGAAAATCCTATAATAGTTATGGAAAGGATTAAAGAAGAGGTGGAAAAGGGAAGGATAACAGAAGAGGAAATAGACGAAAAAGTATATAGAATATTGAAACTTAAAGAAAAATATAATATTTCTAATGATACTATACAAAAAATAGATGTACAATCCATAAACCAAGATACAAAAATCTTATTAGATAAGATAAAGGAGCTTAAAAATCAATAGAAAGGAGAAATAATAATGAAAAAAGTAATAGGTATCGATTTAGGTGGGACTAGCATACATGGAGGGCTTATAGATGAAAGTGGGAAAATACTGAAAAGGAGTATGAAGGATTCTAGGGCACAAGAAGGTAGGGAAAAGGTACTAGATAGGATATCTCAGGTAGTAGAAGAATTAATTAAAGGTGAAAAGATAGAAGCTATTGGAATAGGCTCTCCTGGGTTTATAAATACAGAAGAAGGTAGAGTGTTATCCATAGGAGGGAATATAGAAGGATGGGCTCACACCCATATAAGGGAAGAGTTAAAAAACAGATTCAAGGATATACCTATATTTGTAGAAAATGATGCTAATGCAGCTGCCATATGTGAATCCTGGTTAGGTGCAGCTAAGGGACTAGATAGTTTTATAATGCTAACTTTGGGAACTGGAGTTGGTGGGGGTATATATTCCAAGGAATCTGGTATTTGGCATGGAAAAAACTATCAAGGAGCTGAACTAGGTCATGCAATTCTATATCCTAGTGGAAGACAGTGTAATTGTGGACAAAAAGGTTGTGTGGAACAATATATTTCGGGCAATGCTATAGAAAAAACCTATTATGATATGACAGGGAAAAATCTTAAAGGCAAGGATATTTTTAAAATATCCCAAGAAGATGAATACGCTAAAATGGCTGTAGAGAAGTATACAGAGGACTTGGGCACTTATTTAATAAGCATCAAAAATATATTTGATCCAGAAGGTATAATAATAGGTGGAGGGGTTATCAACTCTAAACAATATTGGTGGGATAATACAGTTAAATACTATAATGAAAATTGCAATAATCCTGAAGGGACTGTTATTTTACCTGCTGAATATTTAAACGATTCTGGTATGATTGGAGCTGCTAAAGTAGCTTTTAACAACATATAGGAGTGAATATTATGGATAGAATTGTATATCTAGGACCTTATAATAATATAAAAAAAGATGAGTTATTAAATAAGGCTATAGATTATTTGAGAGAAAATCGAGGAGATAAATTTTATTATATATTACCTAATGGTAATTTATTGACTAAATATAGGAATATAATGGTGGAGAAGGTGGGACAAACCTTTGATATAAATTTATTCACTTTTGATGATATAGTGGATAAATTATTAGAGAACAAATTTTATACTTATATAGATAGGGAAACAAAGGAAGTACTCTTATCTCATATACTAGAAGAATTAAAGGAAGAAGGGAAGCTTAAGTACTATGGGAAGATGTGGGATAAGAAAGGATTTGTGAAGATACTATCTCATATAATTGGGGAGATAAAAAGATCTTTAATTACCCCTAAAGAGTATTTATCTAGATGTCCCCAAACCCCTTTCTATAGGGAAATAGGTCTAATATATGAAGTATATGAGGAAAGTCTTAAAGAATATAGAATGGTAGATAGGGAAGAGAGCTTTTTTGAAAGTATAGCTTTTTTAAAAGAGGATAATAGTTTTTTTAATGGATTAGATTTTATTATAATAGATGAGTTTTTCGATTTTAGGCCTCAGGAATGGGAATTGATAAAGGAAATATCCAAAACCACCATTCCTATATACATTAATATGCCCTTTAATAGGGATGAAAACTTTAAAACTATAGTAGAAACTTTAAATACATTGGAAGAATTAGGATTTGAAGTTCAAAGAGTTGATAAAAAAGATTTCTCTTCCTATGAAAATATGGCTAACATGATCTTTAGCAAAAACTATGAGAAAATTAAGCCCAAAGAAGACATTCAAATAATAAAAGGAGCTAATAGCTATTTAGAAATAAAAAGAATAGCAGAGGAGATAAAAAAACACTATGTACAGGGAATAGAGCTCAAGGATATGGGAATTGTATTGGCCAATTCTCAGGAATATAAAAACATCCTATTTCAGGTATTTGAAGAAGAAAAAATACCCTGTACCTTAAGTAGAGATATAAATTTAATGGAAATTCCTTTAATAAAAGAAGTATTATACCTATTAAAGTTAAAGGAGAATCCAAGGGAAAATTCAAATATTATCAATCGTATAAAGTGTAATTATATAAAGCTTTGTGAAGATGAAGAACGAGAGGCTATTGAATATATATTGAGGAAAACTCCATTCAATACTTGGGAAGATATAAAAAATAGTCAACAATTGATGACTTCTCAATATTCTTCTATAATAGATGAGATAATTCATGATATAGAAGAGGAAGGAAAACTAATTCCTGATATAGAGAAGTTAGAAGAGTATATAATAATAGTAAACTATTTGATAGACAAAAAGAATATAAAGAAAAATATATTAAATATATATGAAAAGACGGAGGATTATGATATTTTACTTAGGGATTTTGTTGCCCTTGACAAGTTAAATCAAGTATTAAATAGATTAGAAGCCTTAGTTTATATTATGCCCTATGAAATATCTTTAGAACAGTTTATACAGCTATTGGAAAACTATATAGAAGGGGAAAGAATAACATGGATCCAAGGAAATGAAAAAGGAGTTAAAATATTGACCCCTATAACAGCCAGAGGACAGGAATTTAAAGTGTTGTTTATAGTGGGATTATCCCAAGGGAAATATCCTAATCTTCAGGATGAAAACTTCTTTTTTAAAGAGGATAACTATATGGAATTAAAATCCATACAATTGGATGTAAAAAACTACCATGAGAAATTGGACAAGGAATCTTTAATATTTACTACTGTTCTTGCTAGTTGCAAAGATAATTTATATTTATCCTACTCGGAAAATGCTACTGGGGATGAAAAGGATATACCTTCTATGTTTTTAGATGAGATACTAAGTATAGTAGAAGAAGAAAAAATACAATGGATTGATGGGGATATGGATTATTTACTTAAATCTAATCCTAATCAGTTGACTACAAAAGAAGAAGTGCTGAAATATCTACTCCACAGTTACTATAATGAGGAGTATCAGGTGGAATTTATACACATGTATAATCATATAGATGGAAAATCCTTAAGGGAAGTAAATAATAGAATATTATGTGAACTAGAAAGGAATAAAGATGAATTTAATCTATACAGTGGAAATATAGGGGATAAATATATTGTAGAGGATATAAAAAATATCCATAAAGACAAAGTATATTCCGTTAGTTATTTAGAAAACTATGGAAAATGTCCCTATCTATTTTTATTAAATAATATATTAGCCATTGATGAGATGGAAAGAACATTAATAGACTTTTCTCCTATAGATAGAGGGATAATAACCCATCAAGTATTAAAGGAATACTATTATCGATATAATGATAATATAAAAACCCATGTATTAGGGGAAAAAGAATTTTTAGTAGAAAATACTTATGATTATATACTGGATAAGATTGAAGAAAATATGAAAGCCCTAGGAATCCAAGGAGAGGGAAAACTATGGCAACTCAGAACAGAAAATAATGCCCAAAGAATATTAGGATTGATAAAAGCAGATATAGATAGATTATCTGGATATAAAAAGAAAATATTGCCTATGGATTTTGAAGTGGAATTTGGGAAAAATAGGAGTTTTAGTATATATGAAGGAGATAAGGAAATATACCTTACTGGGAAAATAGATAGGATAGATAAATATGTAGATGAAGAAAAATATGTGATAATAGACTATAAAAATACCGATTACAATATTAAAAATATAGATGACATGCTTTCAGGTCTATCTCTTCAATTGCCAGTATATATAATGTCTCAAGAAGACAAGGAAATAGTAGCAGCCATGTATGGAATAATCTCTAAAGGGGAATTTCAACTTAAAATTGGTAATATAGAAGAAAAGCATCTAGTTAGCAAAAATCATAAAGGTGCAGTAACAAAAGAGGAATTAGAGGAATTATTAAATACAACCAAACGGATTATAAAGGAATATATAGACTTAATTCACAATGGAGATTTTTCAGTAAATCCTATGGAATGTTCACCTTTTTGTATATATAAAGATATTTGTAGGTATGAAGAGTCTTTTGAGGTGGAAGTGTAGTACATTACAGTATCAAGGTTTACTAAGGATAATATTAATTGAATAAAAGGCTGCAAATAAGTGATAAGAGTAAAATTTTATCACTTATTTATTTTTGCTTAAAATAACTATATAAATACTATCTATAGAATAAAATTTTATATAAATACATTCTATTGGATTATTGCCTAATAATTCTTATATAATTATAAGATAGATTCAAGGAGGTGGGGAATATGGTAAGTTTACCGAAAAATTTTGAAAACTATGAAGAAGCTAGAAGAGAAGGTTTTTTGAAGGTAAAAGCTTTAAAAGAAAAAGGAGTTCCTGTTGTGGGAATTTTTTGTACATATACACCTATAGAGCTTATTCATGCTGCAGGAGCTGTAGCTGTTAGTCTATGTGGTACATCAGATGAACCAATACATTATGCAGAAAGGCATTTACCTAAAAATCTTTGTCCTTTAATAAAATCTAGCTATGGATTTGCAATATCTGAACAATGTCCATACTTTTATTTTGCAGATTTATTAGTAGGGGAAACAACTTGTGATGGGAAGAAAAAAATGTATGAATTATTAAATGAGATAAAGCCCATTCATGTTATGCACTTACCTCAAGGACAAGATATGGATCATGCTTTTGTATACTGGAGGGAGGAATTATTAAGGCTCAAGGAAGTATTAGAAAAAACATTTAATGTAGAAATTACTGAAGATATTTTAAGAGAAGAGATAAAGGAAAGAAATAGAGAAAGAAAAGTTCTAATGGATTTTTATGAATTAGGAAAATTAAATCCATCGCCTATATCTGGTTGTGAAATAAATGAAACAATAGAGGCCTTAGGATTTCAATTTGATAGAAAATCTCAATGTGATTTTATATCAAAACGAACAAAAGAATTAAAAGAGAAATATGAAAAAGAGTTAAAAAGGACTAAATCTAATAGACCAAGAATACTTATTACAGGCTGTCCAGTAAATGGTGTAAGAAACAAAGTACTAAAAACCATTGAAGAGTCTGGTGCTGATATAGTAGCTTTTGAGAATTGTAGTGGCGTTAGAGAAAAGATGACATTAGTAGATGAAACTATAGATCCTATAGATGCCTTGACAGAAAAGTATTTAAATGTAAGCTGCTCTGTAATGACACCAAATCCAAGAAGATTTGAAGCTTTAGATGAAATGATAGATGAATATCAGATAGATGGAGTAATAGAAGTAGTTCTTCAAGCTTGTCATACTTTTAATATAGAGGCTTATAACGTTAAAAAATTTGTCACTGAAAAAAAGCATAAACCTTATCTATATATAGAAACAGATTATTCAGAATTAGATATGGGACAAATGAATACAAGAATAAATGCTCTTTTAGAGATGCTATAAATATGAAAAGAATTTGAAAATAAAAATATAATGTAATTAAGCGAACAGGTAGAAATATCTGCTCGTTTTTTTGATGGAATGTAACCTTATTTACAATTGTTCTACCTTGTAAACTAAAGTTCATTATTATAATATATAAATATGGTACTTTATAGTAAAGAAGGTGAAATGATGAAGAATACTCATGCCCAAAACAAAGCTATCAAAACCATAGATAAAAATGTATCTGTAAATGCAGGAGCTGGAACAGGTAAGACTAAAGTACTTACCGAAAGATATATTTATATTTTAGAAAATGGGAATTTAGAAAAAGGTAAAGAAATAGAATCTATAGTGGCTATAACTTTTACTAAAAAAGCTACCCAAGAGATGAAAGAAAGAATTCGTAAGGAGATAAAAAACAGGATTCCTCAAGATGAAAAATGGAATAGATTTTATAGAGATATGGAAAAAGCTAATATATCCACCATCCATAGTTTTTGTGGAAATATACTCAGGGAGAATGCACTAAAATTAGGAATAGATCCTATGTTTACAGTTTTAGATGACGAAGAAGGGGATCAATTGTTAGAAGAAGTTATACAATATGTATTACTAAAGGAAATTGAAGAAGATGAAAGAATATATAATTTAGTTAAGTTGTTTGATAGAGATGATTTAAATTGGATAGCAGATGATATAAAAAGCGTGTATTATAAAATACGTACTGTTGGATATACATTACAAGAGGTAAAAAAGATGACCCTTGATGCTATAGATGACTTTAAGATAGACAAAGATAGCATATATTATATTAAGGAAATATTCTTGTATTTGATGAGTAAATCAAGGAAGAACTCTAAGATATATAAGCTTAAAGATGACCATATATGGATTAAATTTTACGAAGATGCATATACAGAAGAAGAACTTATCCCTATTTTAGAATATCTATATGACAATATTGGGACTAATGCTAATCAGAAAGATAAAATAGATGAGTTAAAGAGAACAATAGATTATGTTCTTATGATTAGGGAAATAGAATACAGATGGGCTTATGATGCTTTGATGGACTTAATAATACAAATAGATGAAGAATATACCAATAAAAAAGATGAAATTGCTGCATTAGATTATGATGATTTACAGATTTTGACTTTAAGATTATTAGAAGATGAATCCATAAGGAAAGAATATCAAGATAGATTTAAATATATAATGATAGATGAATTTCAAGATACCAATGAGTTACAAAAAAATATATTTTATAAGTTGTGTTCTAAAAACAGTTTGTTAGATTGCTCTAATTTATTCATAGTAGGAGATCCTAAACAATCCATATATGGATTTAGAGGAGCAGACTTACAGGTGTTTTATGATGTAATGGAAGATATAGAAAAGGTATCCAATCAAAAACCAATTACATTAGATAAAAATTTTAGATCATTTGATACTATATTGGACTTTTTAAATTCTCTATTTGGGAAACTTATGGGGGACAAATATGATGCATTAGAGCCGCAACATAGATCAAATAATGATATTGATGTAGAGATATTAGAAAATAATGATTTAGATGTTCCTCCCAATGTAAATTCCAGTCAATACAACGCCTATGTGGAGAGCAGGCTAATAGCTGGTAGAATTAAGGAACTGGTAAAAAACGGAGAATTTAATTATGGTAATTTTGCTTTATTGTTTAGAGCTACAACCATAGATCATATATATGAAGAAGCATTAAGGGAATATGGAATACCCTATTATAATGTTGGAGGCAAGGGTTTTTATGAAAGTCAAGAAATAAAAGACATATTAAATGGTCTAAAAGCTATATCCAATCGCTATGACACCATATCCAATATAGGTTTTTTGAGAAGCCCTATGGTAGGCCTTTCTGATAAAACTCTTTATTGGTTATTAAGATATAAGGAAAATAGCCTATTGGATACTATGGCCAAGGATATTCCCTTTATAGAAAGGAACGAGAATAAAAAAATAACAGAAGCCAATAGATTGTTGAATAGATTAATAATAAAAAAAGATCTATATGGAATAGAATCCCTAACTAAGGAATTGATAGATAGCACTTATTTTATGGAGCTTCTTTTATTACAACAAGGAGGAAAGCAAGCCTTATCTAATGTATATAAATTTTTAGAAATAGCCAGGGGATTTGATATGAAATATTCAGGTTCCTTAGAAGATTTTTTAGACTATATTGAGAGTATCAAAGATAGGGATGAATCTCAAGGTAGGATTGAATCAGAACAAGCTAATGTGGTTAAGTTAATGACCATACATAAATCTAAAGGATTACAATTCCCTGTAGTAGTGATTCCTCAAATGGCTAGGGGATTTAACTATCACCAGCCTTCTATATTGTTTCATAAAGAAAAGGGCCTAGGAATAAAATATGCCACCAAATCTCCCCTTTATGATAATATAAAAGAAGAGATTAGAATAAGGGAAGAGGAAGAAAACAAACGGATTCTATATGTAGCTATGACTAGAGCTAAAGAGCGTTTGATAATAGGAAATCAAGGAAAGGATAGGGGATTTAAAAAACTTATAAAGGATTTAATCGATGATAACCAGGTAGTATATATCCATAAGACCAATAGTCAAAAGGAAGAAAGGGAAAGGGTTAAGGGGATAAAGGAAGAATTGTATGATAAAAATCCTCTTGTTCATGAAAAATTTCCTTTATGGGTTAAAATCCCAGGATATGAACAAAAGATTTTTAATAGCTTTAATGTATCTCAGTATTTGGAATTTAGGCGATGCAGAAAATTATTTTACATGAAGTACTATAAAAGATTTCCTATAGAAACTCTCTATTCCATAGAAGAAGGTGAATCATCACGTAAGTGGAAAGTGGCTCCTTCCACTAGGGGAAATATAATTCATCAGTTTTGTGAGTACTATAGGGAAAATTCTAAACCTATTGAACTATTAAGAAATATAGTAGCATCTTATGGATTAGAATATGATGAAGAATTACAAATGGAACTAATGCCTTATATAGAAAATTATTTAAAATTTTATAGAGAGGATTATGACTTAACATATACTGAAAAGGATTTTTATATGAAAATTGAAGATACCTATATTCATGGTATAATAGACAGGATAAATATAAAAAATGGGAAAGCAGAGATACTGGATTTTAAGACCAATAGAGTTGAAGATAAGGCTAAAATTATGGAATAGTATAAACCACAATTACAGCTATATGCCTATGCTTTTAAAAATATAAGCCATATGGAAGTAAAAAGAGCAAGTATATTGTTATTGGAAACAGGAGAATTAGAGGATGTAGATATTGATTATCATACATTAGATAAAAATTATAATGAGATAAGGGATTTCATCGATTTTGTACAGAATAATAATAATATAAAGGATTATGAAAAAAACTGTGATTGTAACGGCGATTGCATATATAATATATTATGTAATTTATGGTGAATTTAACAAAGAAATATTCCCTGGTATTATTAATAGATACTTGGAGGAGATCCACAAATGGATGATTTTACTATACTAAAGCCAGGACAAAGGCTAAGGGCTATTAGAAAAAAATTAGGATTGACCCAGGAGGATTTAGTGGGGAAAAATATGTCAAAAAACTATATATCCATGTTTGAAAATGGGAAAAGACCTATAAGCATAATAAATGCAACTTATCTTGCAGAGACTCTAAATAATAAAGCGAAAGATATGGATATAGAGTTAAACTTAACTGCTTCCTATTTTGTAAAAAGTGAAAAGGATTTAGCTAGGGAAAGATGCTTAGATTGGCTAGATAACATAAAAAAAGAAAACAAAAACAATAAAATTAGAATCTATAGGGACCTTTATAATATAATATACTTATCAAATAGATATGGCCTAGAGGATATATTAGCTGAAGCATTGGAGAAAAAAGGAAAACTATTATACAGGGATAGACTATACCCTTGTTCTATAACCCATTTATCCCAAAGTCTATTATATTATTGTAAAGAAGATAATAAAAAAAAGATGAAGAGTATTTACGTTTTAATAGGGAAGGCTTATTTTATGGATTTAAATTATAAAATGTCTATAGTTTATTATAATTTAGCAGGTCTAATGGGGAAAGATGAAAATATATTATATTACAAGGCCCTTTCCTATTACAAATTAGGTCATTCCCAAATAGCTCTAAACATTATAGACAATATAATGTTTAGAGACGAAAGGGTATTGAAATTGATACATAATATAGAAAATAATTATTAAATGGGGTGCTAGTTTTGTTGATATTAGGGCTTTTGTTTTTATTATTAGGATTTATATTAATACTAGGTCAAAGATATTTAATTGAGAAGACAGATGGTAAGAGAAGGATAGAAAGGATTGAAATAGATAATACCAATCCAATAATCAAATACAGGACTTTACTAGGTATATTTTCAACTATACTAGGAGTACTCTGTATAATTAACTATACTATTTATTAAAAGGGTGTCTATATGAAAAAAAATAGGATTATTTTTTTACTAGCTCTGGTAATTATTTTTTGTTGTTATAATACTTCCTATGCCAGCGATAATAAGACTATATTAATCCTAGCAGATGAACTAAGCCTTAAAGATATAGAGTGGATATTTGGCAAGGATGATTTTGGGATAGGATTTATGAATATAAAGACTAGAAAGCCTTATGGGGCTGAAAGCCTTTATTTTTCCATAAATACAGGGAGAAAAGTAGGAGTAGAATCTGAAAACTATAAGGGACTTTACAAAGATCCAAAGGGAACCATCCATATAGCAGGGTTTGAGGAAATGTTAGAAGACTTGTCCAATAGAAATAGCAATGTAAAAATAGACATATTAGGGGAAAAGTTAAAGGGAAAAGGTATCTCCTATATAGGGGATAATTCCTCAGCTATAGTAGCAGCTGATGGAGAAGGAAATATTAAATCTGGTGAAATACAGATACAATATGATATAAGATGGCTAGAAGAAAAGAGCAAGGCCCATATATCTAAATCCAATATATTGGTATTGCCCTATGATATTGAAGGAATGGATTATAGGAAGGAAATACTAAAACAATACATTAAGTTTTTTAGAGAATATAATATAATTATAATTCCAAGAAATGTATCAGAAGATATGAAACATATACTCAACAAGAACTTAACCCCTATATTATATGTATCTGGTAATAATAGTGGACTGTTGACATCGTCTTCTACTAAGAGAGAGGGTTTTATAACCATAGAGGATATATATGTAGATCTGCTCCATATAAATAATATGGATGCGCCAAAAGCCATAGGTAATCCTATAAAAATTATCCCTAAAGACAATCCATTAAAACATGGAGAAGAGCTATTCAAAATGACCATAAATTTAATTTGGATTACAGGTATATTTCACGGATTAGTTTATTTTATGCAAGCCTATATGGCATATTATATATATAAAAATAGATGGGATAAACTACAGGATATAAATATATATAATAGCTTTGTAATAGTGAATATATTCATATCCCTATTGATGGGATTATCTAGTCTCCATATAAACATATTCTTGTATCTTTTTATAAATCTATTGGCTACCTATATTATCACTGTATATATGGAGGATAAGGATGTAAATACCATAGGATTATTTTCAACCCTTACCTATGGCATAATTTTATTGGGAATATTCTTTTATCCAAAACTTATATATAATTCTTATATTGGATTTAATAATCTATTTTATGGTGCTAGATTTTATGGTTTTAATAATGGTATAATGGGAGTTCTACTAGTTACTTCAGTAATCAGTTATTATTTCATCAAGGAATTCATGCCAAATAGAGTAGTAGAGGGTATGACATATATATTGTTTTTTTTGTTAAACATGGTAGCATTATCGGCAAAATATGGTGCTAATACAGGGGGTTTTATCACTGCTGTTGCATTGTTTTTGATAGTAATATATGTAAATTTATTAGATAAAAACTTGAATATTTACAATGTAATAATATTAATTCTTATAGGGATACTAATATTTGGAATTAATATGTATTTTGATTATTATAGTGGAGATAAAAGTCATGCTATTAGCTTTTTATTGAGAATCAAAACCTTTGGATTTACTGAATTTAAAAACATGTTTAAAGTAAAGGCAAGGGAATTATTAAAGCTTACCCTAATACCTCCTTTTATCATAGTCATCCCTTGTCAAATCTATATATTAAAAAGACTATGGAATGAAAAAGATTCAATATTGAGTAGAGAAGGATATACCATTATACTAACCAGTATTATAGGATTTTTACTGTATGATACTGGAATGATTACATTTATATATATGAATCACTATCTAATATCTCTGTTAATATACGACAGAAAAAACAAAGCCCTCTAATTATTTAGGCTCTTTGTCAATATTTGGGGTGGGATTTTCTTAAATCCCGCTCCATTACTATTTTTACCCTTATTTTTGTGTTATGATTGAGATGGATAGAATTACATGTATT
>JAAYFV010000109.1 GCA_012728075.1 Tissierellia bacterium | reverse complement strand
GAAGAAAGTCTATGGGAAATATAAATTGCTGTTTTATCTCCTACTATTTCATCAAATTTAGTATATATTTCAAATTCTGATATAGGGTCTAGTGCTGCTGTAGGTTCGTCTAGAATTATAAAAGGTCTATCTTTATATATGGCTCTTGCCATGGCAATTTTCTGTGCTTCTCCTCCAGATATTTCTAAACCTTTTTCATCAAAATCCCTGTATAGTGGAGTATCTAAGCCTCTTTCTAGTGTATCTACTCTCCTATCAAATCCTACTTCCTTTAAACATTTAAGAACTCTATCTTCATCATATTCCACAGTAGCTCCCACATTCTGTCCTAATCCAAAGGAAAACAATTTAAAATCCTGAAATACTACGGAAAAAATCTTTAGATATTCATCATAATCATAGTTTTTAATATCTATTCCATTTAATAAAATTTGTCCTTCTGTTGGATCATACAATCTAATTAAAAGTTTAATAAATGTAGTCTTTCCTGAACCATTCATACCTACAATGGCAAGTCTTTCTCCTATATTTAATTTTAAATTTATATTTTTTAATACATAATTTTCAGTGCCAGGATATTTAAAGCTAACATTTTTAAACTCAATGCCATATTTATTGTCTAATCGCTTTTCCATAGGAATACTCCCCATATATTTACCTCCATCTAATTCTAAAAAACCAAATAATTCATTGAAATATACTTTATTAGCCACTGTACTAGATATGGCAGTAATAATATTGTTTACACCTTCAAATAATATGGAGATGGCAGCTGTGTATTGTACTATTTCTCCTATAGTTATTGCACCTATTATGGCTTTCCAACCTACATATAAATATATAGCACCTATAGTGATATTACTAATTAAACTTGGAATTCCATTTCCAATCCCAAATATTTTACCTACTACTTTGTACATTTCAGATAATCCTTCAGACATTTCTTTATTATGTTTTTGTGGTAATTTCTTACCATAGATTCTAATATCTTTCCCTGATTTATAATCTACAGATAAAAATTGATAAGCAGCATATAGTCTAAAAACATCATTGGAATATCCTATTACATATTCGGAAAGTCTAGTATTGGTTTTAGCCAATGCAATAAAAGAAATTGTATTTATAATTATTATAAATAGCATAAATATAATATTAACATTTCGTCCACTAATACCAGCTATTGAAGCCTCTGCCATAAATACTCCCTTGGATAAAAGTATAGATAATATTATGGTAACTAAACCATGGCTAAATATATAAGTAGCATACATTAGACTACGAAAACTGTGATTACCATTATTTTCAAGCATTTCTATGTTTTGCACCATGTTTTGAGTATCTTCTTTTTCAATAAATTCATAATCTAAATCAATTACCTTTTGATTTTTTTCCATTTCTAATTTTCTGTAAAGTCTTGCTTGGTAATATTCATCTCTATTATCTAAAACACTTTTTAATATACTTAAAATTAAATTAAATCCAATTGTCAACAAAATATATTTTAAAACCAATTCTCTTTCATTTCCTAAAATTAAGGAATTGATAATTTTTCTAGAATAATAAATTGTAACAAAGGGGCGAATTGCTGTAAATATTCCACCTAATATACTTGTAAAAAGATACATTATTTCATGTGAAATTACAAATTTATATGCTTTAAGAATTACATTTTTGTCCTTATTCATATACAGCCACCTCCATATCTTCTCTATAATAATGGCTTTGAATTTCAAACATTTCTCTATATTTTCCATTCTTCTCCATTAATTCTTCATGTGTACCTTTCTCTACTATTTCGCCATTTTCTAAAAACAATATTCTATTGCAAAATTTAGTAGAAGCTAGACGATGGGATATAAATATGGCGGTTTTATTTTCTGTCATTTCATTGTATTCTTCATAGATTTCAGATTCAGCTATAGGATCTAGTGCGGCAGTTGGCTCGTCTAAAATGCTTATTGGTCCATCTTTATATAGTGCTCTTGCCAATAATAATCTTTGATTTTGACCTCCTGATAAATCTATAGCATTATCTCTACTAGTTCTAACTAAATAAGTATTTTCTTTTTCTGGCAAATTATTTACAAAATCTAATAGTCCTACATCTTTTAAAGCTTTATATGCCTTTTCCATATCAGGATTTTCTTCTCCTGAAGTTATATTGTTTAAAATTGTATCTGGCATTATATAAATATCCTGAAATACTGTGGAAAACAAGGAGTAATAATCATATATATTGTATTTATCTTGAGATACTCCATCTACTAATATTTCTCCCTCTGTTGGTTTTAATAATCTCATAAGTAAAGACACAATAGTGGTCTTCCCTGCACCATTTACTCCCACAAGAGCTATTTTTTCTCCTGGTGCTATTTTAAAATTAAAATTCTTTAATACATAATCTCCATCTTCTCCATATTTAAAAGATACATTTTTAAATTCAATACTAGGAGCCTTATTAAAATTAGGTTTATATTGACTTTCTTCTCTATTTAAATCATCTTCTTTTTCAAAGAAATTTCTCATTATATTAATTTGAGAAGAATAGGCTACATAATCATTAATTTGCACTACAATATTAGAT
>JAAYFV010000014.1 GCA_012728075.1 Tissierellia bacterium | reverse complement strand
TTAATTTAGCATACAAAGACGATTTAAACCCATTAGCTAAAGATTTTATCGATTTTATACTTAGTGCTGAAGGACAAAAAATAGCTGAAGAAGAAGGCTATGTACCAATTAATACTAATCCACCAAGCTATGAAAATATTGATGAACAAAAAGGCTCTATTCTTGTAGCTGGTTCCACATCAGTTTCGCCATTAATGGAAAAATTAGTTGAAGCATATCAAGAATTAAATCCAGAAGTATCTATTGATATTCAAGCAACTGGTTCATCAGCAGGTGTGCAATCTGCAATGGAAGGTACTGCTGATATAGGTATGGCTTCTAGGGAACTTAAAGATTCAGAACTTGCTGAATTAACTTCCCTTTCTATAGCTGTAGATGGAATTACAGTAATAGTAAATAAAGAAAACCCCCTTGAAAATCTATCTATTGATGAATTGAAATCAATCTATATTGGAGAAATTACTAAGTGGAATGAAGTCATAAAATAAATTCCCCCTTTATTAAATAGGAAAATGAAGGTGAAAAAAATGAAATCTAAGTTTCTTGAAAATTTTATGCGAATAATCTTCTTTATATCAGCAACAGTTTCTATAATATCCATAATACTTATATGTGTATTTATATTTGCTGGAGGCATCCCCTTCTTAAAGGAATATGGCTTCAAAAATTTCTTTTTTGGAGTTGATTGGAAACCTAACGATACTCCTCCTTCTTATGGTATTTTACCAATGATACTTGGTTCAATTTATGTTACTTTTGGTGCAATAATAATAGGAGTCCCTATTGGAGTTTTAACGGCAACTTATCTAGCAAAATTCTGCAATAAAAAAATATATAAATTTTTAAAACCTAGTATTAACCTAATGGCTGGAATTCCTTCTATTATTTATGGTTTTTTTGCGTTAGTAGTTATAGTTCCTATTGTTAGAAATATATTTGGAGGAACTGGTATGAGTATACTTACTGCTTCAATATTACTTGGTATTATGATACTGCCAACAATTATAAATATATCAGAAGCAGCTATTAGGGCAGTTCCAAAAAATTACTATGAAGGAAGTATAGCTCTTGGTGCTTCTCATGAACAGTCTGTTGTATCGGTAGTATTACCTGCTGCAAAATCAGGGATATTATCTAGTATTATACTTGGTATTGGCCGTGCTATTGGAGAGACCATGGCAGTTATTTTAGTAGCTGGAAACCAAGCTCGTATACCTTCAAGTATAACAGAAGGGGTTCGTACCCTCACTGCTAATATAGTAATTGAAATGGCTTATGCTGCTGATGAACACAGACAAGCTTTGATTGCAACAGCTACCATATTGTTTGCCTTTATATTAATTATCAATGGTCTATTTTTACTTGTAAAAAGAAGGAGGAAGTAAGCAGCATACAAAAATAATGCTAAAACGTATCAAAGGCTAAAAGAGAAGGAATACAAATAATAAAAGTAAAACCACAATATACAAGTAAAATAGGACTATATAAATATTCCCATCAATATGGA
>JAAYFV010000108.1 GCA_012728075.1 Tissierellia bacterium | reverse complement strand
AGATTTTGTTGATACAATTACCAACAAAATGGTTCAATTTCTTTAAAAAACTATATTGATAACTTTCCGTTAGAACTCTCCATATGTTTGTTAATAAGCCGACAAATACGCTGTTGTACATACAAACCACTCCTACTTACTATTCTACTTCCACTCCCAGGATAGTACCTAATACTGCTACATTTCTATTTTTTAGCTTAAATTGGGTTCCAATTCTAATCTGTTCTCCTCCAGCAATTACTACATCTGGGTTTTCCTTTACATTTGCTTCCACAGTTATTAAAACAGCATATCTTTCTGGAACTTCTGCTAATATCCACCTTCCATCTCCACTTTCTACTGGTTCTTTATAAGGTTCTACTTTTTTATCTATTATTTCCCCTATCATTTCACCTTTATCATAGTGATACAGTGGATCACCTACTATTATCCCTTCTACAGTAGGAGTTCTAACATCAGCAACTTCTATAGTAATAAGGGCTTTCTTAGTTTCAGCTATAGCAGCTGGATTCTTTTTCATTCGTTTAACACCACCACCAATTAGCAAAACTAGTATTAATAATACTATTAGGTCGATTATATTTATTAAACCAAATAATTTCCCCTTTTCATTTATAATCTTCATATCTACTACCTCCTATATTCCAGTATTTGCTTGTATATTTTGTAGTGCTCTTCAGCCATATTTTTGGAAGAAAAATTCTTCCTTACACTTTCAAATAGATTCTCTCCCATGGTCTTTATTTCCTGTCTATTTTCCATAAGATAAATTATTTTTTCAGCTAAAGCATCACTATCCCCTACCTGGATTAACCAACCATTGTATCCATCTTTTATAAGCTGGTTTATACCTCCTACATTGGTGCTAATAACTGTCTTTTTAAGTCTTGCACCTTCTAAGATCACATAAGGAAAACTTTCACTAATAGATGTCAATACATTTATATCTATAGCGTTAAAAAAGGAATAGGGATCTTTTACAAAACCTAAAAAATAAATATGGTCTTCTATTTTCAACTCTTCTACTAAGGATTTAAGTCTTTCTTCTTCATTTCCCTTACCAGCAATCAAGAACACCACATCTTTTCTATATTGTAATACCTTATATGCTGCCCGAATAAAAGTTTCATGATCCTTAACTGCATCTAATCTTGCAATAATTCCAACTATAAGTTTCCCATCTGCTGATATATTATATCTTTCTAAAAATTTCTCTTTTGATACATATTCCATTTCACTTTCTAAATCTATTCCATTGTATACTGTAAATATTTTGTCCCCTTTAAAACCCCTATCCTCCATCATCTCTTTAAAGGTATTGGATATAGCTATATAATAATCAAATCTCTTCAAGGCTATGGAATTAATAGCGGTATATACTATTCTTTTGTAAAAATTATCCTTAAAATCCAGTTTATAATCGCTATGTATAGTAGTCAACATTGGTTTTTTTATTTTGTTTTTTAAAAACATAGCAATAAAATTAGCCCTTGCTCCATGGCAATGGATTATATCATAGTCTTCTCTTCTTATTTCATCTTCTAGTCTTCCAACTACAGACATATCAGATCTTTTTTTCTGCTCAAACACCTCTATATTGATACCAGCCTCTAGAGCGTCATAATAAAAGGTATCCTCTATAAAACAGATTACCTTAGCATCCATCAACTTATCCAATTCTTTTACCAATGAAATGATATGGGTTTTAGCGCCTCCTGTGTCTCCGCCACTGATTAAATGAAGAACTTTCATTATAATTAGCCCTTAATTAGAGCTTCCCTCCTTCCCTATGGGAATCCATAACACAAGTATTATATCATAATAGGCCTTTCTATCCTATAGTATTTTTCTGTTTTTGTAACTCCCTATCTAATATGTTCTTTATACTGGTGATATAATCCTCTTTTAAAGCCTTATTTGTTTTAAAAGCAGATAATAGATTATATCTACTACTTAGCTGTCTAAACTGCTCAGGTTTAAATCCTGATTTTCTTAAAACTTTCTCTATCTCAATAAGTGTATTTAGATCAACTCTTACAAATATTTCTGCTCCGTATCCTCTATTAATTATAAATCTTTTCTTTCTATCTAATAACCTAAATGCACTAAAGTCCATAGCCCACTGGGAATCAAATATATTATATATATTCCCTTTTTGTATATATAGATTTTCATCCATAATACTTATGCTATTTACCAGCTCAGGAGGTATGGGGCAATTGACTTCATACATATATATCCTATTAAAGTTTTTATTCCATCTATTTAATCCCTTCATTACAGCTCTAGTTGTTTCCACATGATCCCTATGTCCATCTAATAAAAATGGTGTATATATAATTGTAGGTTTTTCTTCAGATAATATTTTGAATATATTATCTATTAGCTTCTCTCTTGAAGAATCCAATTCCCCATCTATTTCATCTAAAAAGTATACCTTATGAAAACCATAACTATCCTTTACCTTCTCTCCTTCTTTTCTCCTAGATTGTACTAATTCTTCTCGAGAAAGATTAGATGTACTCCCCCCTCCATCAGTTAAATATACTAATGCCATTGGATTTTCTTCTCTTTTATGTTTTAATAAAGTAGCTCCAAGGCCAATGGTTTCATCATCTACATGAGGAGAAAACACTAAAATCCTATCATCTTTTCCAATCATATGCTCTATATCCTGATCTTTATTAGTAGAGCTATTTTTATAATAATTATGGGTATAGATATTGTTTACCAAAATAATAGGATATTTCAATATAGCCTTAACTATCTTTTTTAACATAATATCATAGCCCCCATTTATATTCATCTAATTTCATAGTATCCCTTAACTAAAAATATAGCATCGGTAATGGCATAAGCTCCACGAGAGTCATCTCTGGGAATTATAAGCAAATGATTTGGTGGAACAAGTGCACTCATCTTTAGATCCTTACCATCAGTTACATCAGATAAACCTCCTAATTCTCCAGCAATAACTGTTGCCTTTCCTCCCCTAAGAATTATTTCTGTACCAGAACGCCCTATTATGGATTGACCAGCGTTTATTTCAACTACTTCCATACCAGTAGAAACGCCATTAGTTGTACCCTCCAGTTTTTCATCTATATACAACTTTAATTGATCTAGCCTGCTTTCTAAATAGCTTAAAGATATTAGAGGATCATTCTCTGAACCAGGCTCAGAAAAAGCCACTGTTGCCCCCAATACTAATGTAGTCACCCCTATTAACATGATAATTTTTTTCAGTTTGATTTTATTCATTTTCATCCTCCTGTCATCTTTAATTATCTATTCAAAACTAAAAATGGTCTCCTTTAAAAATCGGAATATCTATTTTGTTAATATCCTGCCCTTCCCTCTCAAAGGATACAATTGTTGCTTTGTTCTTAAATATTCTATACATCATTGTCTCCTTTGTAGTATAGTTAAATAAAATTGGTGAATCCACTTTTGTAAAATATTCATTATACTTAGGATTAAATCTACCTAATACGTAATATACATTATTTTTACGATTAATAAGTAAATAGGATTGTCCCCTCTTTTCACAATAGAAATACTTATTTATTGGAGATTTTGCAAATCTCCATATTAAATAATCCTCATCAATATACTTAGTTTCTCTTTCCAAATTCTTATTGCTCATTACCAGTTTCATATAATAATATTTATTTATTTCCCATCCTAATTTTAAATATCCTGGTCTAGAATTATCATTGGGATAATTATATATAAATCCATCCTTGGTCTTGTCTAAAGCAATTAAGGTCATTTTGGTGAATAGACCCTTTCCCCTAGCCTCTTTTAATACTCCAGTATCACAAGGTTGATAACAAATATAACCATCTATATCATTTCTCCAAAAACTACGAGCCCCTACAGCTTTATCATCTTTGTAAGCTAATACCATATAGGAATCCCCATATATATTATCTAGATACTTCCATTTAAACCAATTCATATCATAGTCAAGATGAAATACTTCGTTAAATACCTTAATAAAATCTTTTATCTCCTCTTCTGAAAGCTCACTACTTAACTTACATATATAAGTAATATCTTCTTTCATAGTAAAGCCACCTTTCTATTTAAACCTAATTCAAATAATTCCTTCTATAAATTATACTATATAATAAAAAAATAAGCATGTTAATTATGCTTATTTTTTTACAAATCTATCAATCCTAAACTTATTTTTAAACATTCATCTACTTTGGCCATCATCTCATCATTAAATCTACCAATTTTTTCTCGAAGTCTCTTTTTATCGATGGTCCTAACCTGCTCTAATAATACTACGGAATCCTTAGGTAATCCATAGTCAGGAGCGTTGATTTCTACATGGGTAGGTAATTTTGCCTTGTTTATTTGTGATGTAATAGCTGCAATGATAATAGTGGGACTATATTTATTCCCAATATCATTTTGAATCACAAGCACTGGCCTTACTCCACCTTGCTCTGAGCCAACTACTGGACTCAAGTCAGCATAAAAAACATCTCCTCTTTTTACGATCACATTTTTTCACACCCCGTAAGTTTTGCCTCGTAAACATTTAACTCTGCCATGTCTTGTTCT